>PMJC01000014.1 GCA_003157235.1 Methanosarcina sp. | reverse complement strand
TTCCATTTGTTCGAACGTGGAATTTGTAACATTATTCCATAATATAAGACCATATTGGAAAGTTGACGATGATGGTTGGTTAATACCAGTTACCCTTATTCCTTCCATATATAGGTAACTGACATTACTTACAGTTATACCAATAAGCTGTGAAGTAAATGTTTCATTATTATAATTAATAACAGGTTTTTCACCGGGATATGCCAGAATACTAATCAGGTTGNNCTGAAGTACCGCTTTTCCCTGTCAGACTTGAACCAGTGTTATTATACCTGTAAGTGCCACCACGCATATAGATTATATCTCCTGCAACAACTTTTGACCATGCTTTATTTAAAGTAAAAAATGGCTGGGTAATAGTACCAGGATTAGAATCAAGTCCACTTGGCGAAACATAATATGTTGTACCCCAAAGAGATATACTCAATGAAAAAAATAAAAATATAAGTAGTCTTATTTTCAACTAACTACCATTTTGGTGAATTGTACTAAAAAATTGACAAACATCTATTTTTGATCGATCAGAAGGTTATAATTAAGGTCAAATATAAAATATTTTTTTAAATATCACTGTTTTTTCAATATAAAGTGTTTTTAGTACTATTCGAATCTAAGACTGCCAACAAAAATATCTTTCTGATAACTTTAAAATGATAAATTATTAAGACAGAAGAGTAGTTCTTTCAGAACTCATGGATGAATCTCCAACCCGGGTGAAAAAGTATTTATACCAGAAAAATAATAAAAGAAAAACCTATATTTGGAAATTTGCGGTCATGTATGGGATGTGCTAACTCTCTTTTAAAACTTGAGTAATAACACTTTTAATTTATCTGCTTACAAGAATATTAAACTTTTTATCGGAACTAAAAATGCTTTTTAATTCACTTCAATTTTTATTTTTTTTTATTGTAGTAACGTTCACATATTTTGCGATACCACACAAATATCGTTGGTTTTTGCTTTTGGCGAGTAGTTGCTATTTTTATATGGCGTTTGTGCCCATCTATATTTTTATTCTCGGATTTACAATAATCGTTGATTACTTTGCTGGCATTTTCTTGGAAAATTCACGAGGGATAAGAAAGAAATATTATCTTCTTGCAAGTCTCATCGCTAATATTGGGGTCCTTGCCATTTTTAAGTACTACAACTTCTTAAATGACAACTTAGGCATTCTTTTAAATGGTATTGGTTATCATAATCCAATTCCTCATTTATCAATTCTATTGCCAATAGGGTTATCATTTCATACATTCCAGGCAATGAGTTATACGATAGAGGTTTATCGTGGCAAACAAAAAGCAGAAAGACATTTCGGTATATATAGTTTATATGTAATGTTTTATCCTCAATTAGTAGCCGGCCCTATTGAACGTCCACAAAACTTATTGCATCAATTTTACGAAAAGCATAGTTTTGATTATATCAGGGTAACGGACGGTTTGAAACTGATGGTTTGGGGATTGTTTAAAAAAGTTGTAATCGCAGATAGACTGGCAAAAGTTGTTGATAATGTTTATAATAATCCTTTTAAACATAATGGTTTAAGTTATATCGTCGCTACTATATTTTTCTCCTTTCAAATATTTTGTGATTTTTCTGGCTATTCTGATATGGCAATTGGCGCGGCACAAGTTATGGGGTTTAAACTCATGAAAAACTTTGACAGGCCCTATCATTCTAAAAGTATTCACGAGTTTTGGGGACGTTGGCATATTTCATTATCCTCATGGTTCAAAGATTATTTATATATATCACTTGGCGGAAACAGAGTTTCTATTCCTCGATGGTATTTTAATTTGTTTATTGTATTCCTTGTCAGTGGCTTATGGCATGGAGCAAACTGGACATTTGTAATATGGGGAGCTCTGCATGGATTTTATTTAGTCTTTGCATTACTTACAAAAAAAATACGTAATACTATTACCATACTTCTAGGATTAAATAAACTTCCTGGATTAAATAATTTTTTTCAAATCTCAATAACATTTTCTTTAACGACTTTTGCATGGATTTTCTTTAGAGCAAATTCTTTATCTGTTGCTATACATATTATTAAACATTCATTTACTGGTTTGTATACCAATATATCAAATTTATTCCATCATGGAGATAATTCATTAGGATTGGGTTTAACACATTCAGAATTACTAATTGGTGTTGCTGCAATTGTATTAATGGAAATTATTCATATAATGCAAAACAAATACTCTATTAGAGATTGGATACGATCAAAACCAACTTACATACGTTGGAGTATATATTATGCTATTGTTATCATGATTTTATTTTTTGGCGTTTACGAAAACAGACAATTTATCTATTTTCAATTTTAAACGATGAAAAAATTCTTTATTAAGTTGTTACTTTTCTTAATACCTGCATTGATTATATTTTTTACAATAGTCTTACTTCCTCCATCCAAGTCATTTCAGAAAAGTTTATTTTATTCTCTTATTGACAAAAACAAACTTTTAGAAAGCACTCCCGGTCCCAGAATAATATTTATTGGTGGTTCAAATTTAAGTTTTGGTTTGAATTGTCAAATGATAAAAGATTCTTTGAAATTTAACCCTGTTAATACTGGAATTCATGTTGGATTAGGATTAAAGTATATGTTATCCAATGCAGAAAAATATATAAGGGGAAACGATATTATAATAGTATCTCCTGAGTATCAGCAGTTTTATGGAGATTTAGCTGACGGAGATATAGAATTACTCTCAATAATTATTGATGTTTCTCCAAATTCAGTTAAATTATTGGACTATAAACAATATTATTCGCTCATTCAAAAAATCCCGGAGTATCTAAAGTCTAAATGGAATAGTTTAATTAATAAATCTAATTCAGATACAGTAATTGGTATATATGACAGGAAAGCATTTAATTCATATGGTGATGTATATATTCATTGGAAATCTCCCAAAGAAAAAGTAAGTCCTCTCGGAAAAATTGAAGGTCATGTAAATAATGATGCATTTATAGTACTGAATAATTTTAGAAATTTTGTAAATAATAGAAAGGCAATGCTTTATATTACATTCCCTTGTTATCAGGATTCATCTTTTATAAATGCAGAAATTGAGATTAAAGAGGTTGAACGGAATCTAATTAAGTATGGATTTAATTTACTCTCTAATCCTGAAAGATATATTTTCCCGGATAGCTTAATATATAACACTCCATATCATTTAACGAAAAAGGGTGTCGATTTGCGTACATCCTTATTAATTGAAGACTTAAAAAGTGCTTTAACAAAAGAATAAAAAAACTTCGCCTCTTGAAATAAAAATAGAAAACAATTAATTCAAAAGAAATT
The DNA here is from genome assembly GCA_003157235.1 of Methanosarcina sp. GTDB lineage: Archaea > Halobacteriota > Methanosarcinia > Methanosarcinales > Methanosarcinaceae > Methanosarcina. The sequence goes on along the minus strand of PMJC01000014.1, from coordinate 312 downwards.
ATTCCCGGAGATTTCAACGGAAATACCATCATCAAAATGTAATCCTTTGTGGCATATCATTAAAAATATTTTCTTCTGATTTTCTCCAGGGATTTTTGTTCTGGTGATCTTGCACAGATTAGATCATCATAAAGGACAATTCTGTTTAAAACAAAGTGATGGTCTTCATTATAATTCAACTTTTTGGCGATATAGTAAAAGCGTCTGTTCACATTTGCTTTCACTATGAACATTTCGGTTATCAGAATCCAATAACATCCTTAACAAAAAACTGAAAAGGATAAGCCCTTTTGTCGGCTTCCCCAAAGTAGG
>PMJC01000259.1 GCA_003157235.1 Methanosarcina sp. | reverse complement strand
TCAAAATCCTCTTAAATCATCAAAAAAGATGTGAAATTTTGATATGAACTAGAATATTGACTAGATTGACACCTATTTCGGTAAAAAAGGTGAACTTGTGAAGGTAAAGATGTAAAAATAGAACATATAAAGATGGAAAAGGTATCTATAAATCCCTCATGAAGAAGGTTTATTAGGATATTTGAGGTCTTCTGGATGTCTGGAAAAAAAATCACAGAAATAGTCATTAAACGATTTCNNTTCTTCTTTAAGTTTCATATGGATTTTCTGCTCAAAGAAGGATTTCTGAAGTTAGAAAATGAAATTTATGGCTTAAAGATCTCGGAATTGCTATGCACGACTCTATGTTTGAATAAATATTTTTCAATTTCTCTTCTGTTTATACATACATCTAAAGATGAACTATATATAGTATATGCCGACCTACATCCTTATTTCTAAAGGTGCCTTTTGCTAAAAAGCGATAAGTTTTTATGTTTATCTATCAATGGCGTTATGACCAAACTTTTCGATATTCTATGGAAGTTTCAAAAACAGCATATCTGATTTCCAGGGACATATCGAGTAATAAATAGGAGAGTGAAAAAATGCCAGCGATAGTTAATGCAGATGAATGTTCTGGATGTGGAAGCTGCGTCGATGAGTGTCCCTCTGAAGCAATTACCCTTGATGAAGAAAAAGGTTGTGCAATTGTCAACCAGGATGAATGTGTAGAGTGCGGTGCATGCGAAGAGGCATGTCCTAGCCAGGCAATCAAGGTAGAAGAGTAAAATGATAATTAACTTGGAATAATTTTTTATCCAATTTTTTTCTTTTTCTCTTTTATCAGATTATTTCTTCTCTCGTTGGAGGGAGCTTTATAGATGGTAGCAATTAAAGCGGGTATTTTAGGCGCTACAGGCGCTGTTGGGCAGAGATTTGTAGAAGCACTGGCAAATCATCCATGGTTTGAGATTACAGCCCTTGCAGCATCAGAAAGAAGCGCCGGCAAAAAATACAAAGAAGCAGCAGGCTGGAAATTAGATACAGCTATGCCAGAAAGCGTTGAAAATATTGAAATTTCTCCTGTAAACCCAAAAGCCGTAGATGCGGACGTGGTTTTTTCTGCACTTCCTGCAGATCTTGCTCTCACCGTCGAGCCAGAGTTTGCAAAAGCCGGATTTGCAGTGGCAAGCAATGCGTCATCTTTCAGGATGGAAGCGGATTTTCCCCTTGTGATCCCCGAAGTAAATCCAGAACATCTGGGGCTTCTAGAAGTCCAGCAGGATACACGGGGATGGGATGGATATATTATCACAAACCCCAATTGCTCTACTATCATCATGGCTCTGACATTAAAACCTCTGATGCATTTTGGACTTGAGACCATACAGGTAGCTACAATGCAAGCAATATCGGGGGCAGGTTTTTTCGGAGTTTCCGCAATGTCAATCTACGATAACGTAATTCCCTACATCGGGAGCGAAGAACAGAAAATGGAGACTGAAACATTGAAACTCCTCGGTGAGTTTAACGGCTCAGAAATCGTGCCTGCAGATATAAAAGTCAGCGCTTCCTGTCACAGAGTTCCAGTTGTCGATGGGCACACAGAAGCTATATGGGCCAGGATGATAGACAAACCAGTTCCTGAGGAAGTAAGGGAAGCTTTCCTGAAATTCGACCCTAAAATGGAAGAACTCCCTTCCGAACCAAAAAAAGTCCTCATCGTAAGAGATGAAATAGACAGACCTCAGCCACGCCTTGACCGCAATATGGGAAAAGGTATGAGTGTATCAGTGGGCCGGATAAGAGAAGGAATCCGCTACATTGCAATGGGACATAATACAATCCGTGGAGCTGCGGGGGCAAGTGTTCTGAATGCAGAACTACTGCATTCTATGGGCAAACTCTGAATATTATATAGAGAAATAAAAGGAGTTAAAATCCTCAATATTTAAATTTTTACTTTTCCACTTTACTTTTCTTGAATTTTTTTCAATTATTCGGAATTTTCTGGTATCAAAACAGCACAATTTTTTGTTTATTACTTCTCAATAATTCTAGAAAAAAGGATTCCTTGCTGCTTCCTCTGCCTTTCTAATTACCTCTTTTATAGGAACACCACTAGTTTTTGCGATTTTCTTACAGTCCTCAAACTCAGCAGAGATATTGAGTAAAATTCCTTCCGAGTCCCTGGCAATCTTGACAGCAGCTTCATATAATTGCCCTTCGACCTCAAATTTAATAACTTCAATTTTTCGGGCAGCAATGAGCCTGTGCCTGGTTGGGACGACCCTTATTCCTAGAGAACCTGTTTCGGTAATTATTTTTCGGGCAAGTTTTGCAGTGTCCTCAGGCTTTGCAATAACCTTGATAACATGAGCAGGTCGGCCTTTTTTCATGATTGCCGGGATAATCACAATATCTTTTGCCCCCATCTCGAGCAGTTCCTCGAAAAGGTTACCTAGGATTTCTCCACTAACATCGTCAACATTGGTTTCGAGCATCTCAATTACTTCCGGGATAAGGCAGGAATCAAGTTCAGATAGCACTCCCTGAAGCACATTAGGCCCTTCTAAATCGGAATCTCCAGCCCCATAGCCTATTAAAATAACCCTTCCCTGAGGAAAAGCTTCAACAGGCATTGCAAAATGGGCTAGGATAGCAGTACCTGTAGGAGTTAAAAGTTCTTTTTTTTCACTACCTCCTCTGAAATAGAGTTTTCCTCTTCTTAGAAGTTCAAGTGTAGCAGGGGCTGGCACAGGCAGAGTTCCATGTGAACACTCCATCGTTCCGCTGCCAACATTTATAGGGGTGCAATAAATAGAATCGCAGTTGAGAGTATGGATAGCTACCGAAGAACCGATTACATCGGCAAGGGTATCACTCTCTCCCATCTCATGGAAATGAAGTTTCTCAAGGTCAGGCTGTCCGTGGACTGAAGCTTCAGCTTCTGCCATTCTCAAAAAGATATCCATAGCACTTGCCTCCACCAGACAGGGCAATTTCGCAGCCTTTACAGTATCCAAGAGTTCTGNNGCTTTTCTGTCAGCCCCGAGATCGATAGCGCACCCCAGGATCATGTCCCCTGATGCCCCTGAAAAAGGATTGAATACAAGTGATCTCATAAATATTACTTCCTGGATTTTTGTTTCAATTTATTCGTTATTAATTGCCTTCTTTTTCTGTCGTTCCTTTTTTTCTCTTTTACCAGCAGCTGCAACCATGTTTGCGATTCTAGCTGCGTAAGCTCCTGCAACGAAACCTGCGTCAATATTCACTACTGCAATGGTAGAGCAGGATTGGAGCATTGCCAGCAGGGCAGCTTTTCC
>PMJC01000080.1 GCA_003157235.1 Methanosarcina sp. | reverse complement strand
TTTTTTTATTTTCAAACCAAGGTACTACGTTGGCACTACAACTATCCCATTATTTATTTTCGTTGTAATCATTTGGAGTCATTGATATTTTTATTTATAGATGTGCAGACTGTGATATTTTCAGGTGTGTACTCAAGAAAATCAAGAAATTTTCTAAAAAAATACAGATTGAATGGGGGAACTGGAAAAGAAAATATAGGGGAAAATATGTTTTTTTACATGTTTTGGGATAAATTTTCAAACTTTCGAATGTGATCTATATGTTACTCCCAGCAAACGGAGCTACCCTTTAAATCGAATAATATAATCTTGCGACCCATTTAGGAGAAAGTGTTCCAAGACTTCTGTCTCTAGTTTTTAATTCTTCAAAACATTTGTGCTTTATCGCCTTTCTAGCTGTCAAAAAAAGTTCTTTTTGCACAGATATAAATTTGCAGATATGACACCGGTTTGTTATACCTGGTTAAAGGCGGGTTCACAAACTTTTCTTGGATATAGAGCTGGTATCCCTACATTATTACTTCAGATAAAACTGTCTTTCATGTATTAACTGCTGTTTCTACAGAATAGTTAAATATGGCCAATGATCTGGAGATATTCTGAACATGACTTGTCACTCATTTCAGTTTTGTGTCATCAAAGGATTTTTCCTACTTCATTATCATATTTGCCCAAGACTTGATATTGATTTTTATAGAATCAACACTTGTTTTTATTTATCGTTTGCAATAAGCTCAGACCTCCGATTAAATAAAAAATAATAAGTTACGCTTTCCGACTGTTTTAGAGAAAATCAGCCAGAAGAGGGGACATATCATAATTTGTTTCTTAAATACACAAAATCCATTTTTGAGGAATTCAGAGACACAATATTCCCATCATTTTTTTCAAGTACGACTTCCTTTTTATCATGGTTATGAAATTCAAAACGATGAGTTTTCCCTTATTATCTGTGATAGTAACTTTTCTTCAGCTATTATTTCAAGAAGATTTGAAATGCTAATAAGATTATGTTTGCATTGTTGTTCGAGTACCGTAATTTCTTTATCCATTGGGGCTTCACCAGGATCGAGGTACAGTCTAACAAAGGGTTTTGTATCGGTGGCAAAATTTCAAGTTGTTAATACTGGCTGGAAATATGATTTCAAGTTGCAGAAATGCCAGATAGAGCCAAATAGCTTCTTAAATTCCATAGAGAATTTTGATAAGCTCCAAATTTTATTATATGCTTATAAATATTGATAAATGCCTCGTGAAAATAAAATGTTTAGTCGAAATCCTCTATGGAAAAATTTAGCAACTTTTTTATTGAAAAAATACTTATTTGCATATTCCAATGACATGAAGAGAATAGCATATGCTAAAAAAACATGTGCTGCTTTTTAGTTCACAATATTTATTTGAAAGAATAAAAAAAGGAAAAGATTATATAGATAGCAGTGAGTTATCACTTTCCTATCAGGCAAGAATTCATAAAATTATGATAATGTGGCAAACAACAAGCCTGAGAATATTCGGTATTGAAATGAGACTCTCAGTACCTTGAATATTCCAGTTAAAAAGAAGGGACAATTATGAAACCATCAAATGTAGAACTGAATCCGAACAAACTGGTACAGTACCTCAACAAACCAGCAAGCGAATTCACCAAAGAAGACATTATGAAGTTTATCAAGGAAAACGGCATTAAGATGCTGACTTTTCGTTATGTTGGTGGGGATGGGAGGCTTAAATCTCTAGCTTTCGTTATAAGAGATGAAGAACATCTTGACAACTTACTTTCCGCCGGAGAGAGAGTAGATGGATCAAGTATTTTTACATATATTGAGGCGTCCTCAAGCGACCTTTATGTCCTCCCTAAATATAGAACTGCCTTTGTAAATCCTTTTGAAGAAATTCCTACCCTGGACATTCTCTGTTCATACTTCGACAAGGATGGTACCCCCCTAAAAAGCGCTTCTGAAACAGTTATGAAGAAGGCTGCCCAGACTCTGGCTCAGAAGACAGGGTACGAACTTCAGTTAATGGGAGAACTTGAATACTACATCATCGCCAACAAAGATGAAGTCAACATGAGTTTCCCAGCGATTGACCAGAGGGGCTACCACGAATGTAATCCTTTCACCAAATTCGACCAGCTAAGGAAGGAAGCAATGATGTACATCTCCGAAGCTGGCGGGAAAATCAAGTATGGACACTCTGAAGTCGGGAACTTCTCTGACGACAAATACTACTACGAGCAGAATGAAATCGAATTCGAAACAGATACCTTAGAAAACAGTGCCGACCGGCTTCTTATTGCAAAATGGATGCTCAGGATGCTTGCCGATCAATATGGAGTAGTTGTCAGTTTTGCACCGAAGATAACTGTAGGAAAAGCAGGAAACGGGCTGCATATCCATATGAAGCTTCTGAAAGACGGTAAGAGTGTCATGGTCGAGAATGGAGATGTTAGCGACATTGCGAAACGTGCAATGGTCGGTCTTCTTGAAGTTTCAGCTGGCATAACTGCTTTTGGAAACAAGATCCCCACTTCCTATTTACGTCTTGTTCCACATCAGGAAGCTCCTACTAACATNNAAGTCGACCTTCGAATACCGTGCTTCAGACAGCACAGCTGATCTCTATCTACTTTTTGCAGCTTTTGCTGTAGGTGTTCGCCATGGATTTGAGATTAACAATGCCCTGGAACTAGCAGCTAAGCTTTATATCGACGTGAACATCTTTAATGATGAACATAAGGATAGGCTTGCACAGCTTGAAAACCTTCCTGCTTCCTGTTACGAGTCCGCTCAGGCACTGAAGAAACAGAAGAACATTTTCACGCAGTACAATGTTTTCACCGAAGGCATGATCAACGACATCGTGAAGGAACTTGAGGCCTTTGATGACTACCAACTCAGCGAGAGGCTTTACGGCAAGAACGAAGAAATCAAAAAACTTGTGGACGCTTATATCCAGATTGGCTGATATTAGTTTCAGCACTATAAAAACATTTTTCCTTTTTTTAGCTAGTAAAAATCGCAGATTCCTGCTCTTTGGGAGTAGGGGGTTGCCACAAACATGTTTTCGTTAGGTTTTTTCGATTAATGTACCTCTTAATTCTCAAGCTTCTTATTCCTTTAGCTTATGTTTTCTTGGAAATAGATTATTCTGAGTTTACTTTTCCTTTGAGTTTTAACCTTTCAGGGTGATTTCCTCTTGGCTTCTTCAATCTTAGACTCAAGGATACGATTCTGGGTTGATTTTATCTATCTTAACGAAATTTATAGGGACATTGAAGTGACAAACACTCGGATTGATCAAAAATGACAGATAACAGCAATCCAGATGAACGTAGTAACCAGGAAAAAAACCTTAATGAAAAACCAGTTCCAAAAATAACGATAATCTGCTCTGCACCTGACCTTGCCAGTCAAAATATCAAAAACCACCTTTTAAATTTTAGGAAATGGGAGCATATCGAAATTTCAGAAAATTTTGAATTTTCTGCAGTCTGGAAATCTACTGATGGAAAATTTAGGCTCGTGGAAATTGAACAAATGCACGTTTTTCAGGATGGACTCGATGCGAAACTGGAAGCTGCAGAATTACCAGCTTCCCTCATAATCTTTGCATCCAAGCACAGTAGCAAGAAGAAAATCAATTCCCTTACAGTGCATTGCACAGGAAATCCTTCCAATGAAGCAAGACTTGGGGGCCGGCCTAAAGAACTTGCAGTTCCTTCTCCGGCTGCAATGAAATCTATACTTCAGGAAATGAAACTTCTGGCGGAAAAAAAAGGCATGAATTACGATATTACCCTCGAAGTAACCCACCATGGTCCCACAGAACTCTCAGTCCCTTCTCTATATGCTGAAATTGGAAGTACCGAAAATGAATGGAAAGACACGGATGCAGGCGATATTACTGCAAAAGCTATCCTTGCAGTTTCTCTTGAAAAAGTACCAGTCGCCATAGGTTTTGGAGGCGGACATTATGCCATACGCCAGACGGGGATTTTGCTTGAAACCGCCATCTCCTTTGGGCATAATTTTCCCAAGTATCAGCTGAATTTCGTGGATGAAACTCTTATCATACAGGCTGTTAAGAAATCAAATGCTGATTTTGCTTATTTTGATCGAAAATCCATGAAGAGTGGAGACAGAAACAGAATTTCCGCAATTCTGAAAAAATTAGGAATTCGGGTTCTCAAAGAATCCGAAATTCGGGAACAATATGGGAATGGGAGTTAAATTCACCTGTAATAACTATATAAATCTATTAATTTATTCAGTAGAATGCAGATTACTTATTTCCATTTGCAGTAAATGAGTTAATAAGTATGGCATCAGCTATAGGCTTGAGTCGAGAATAAGGGGGGTAGTTATTTGTTTATGGGCTCATAGCAGCTTTTCAGATATGCATTTGTAGGGGTTATGCCGATTTCGGTTGTGTTATTGCAGCATTCTTCATGATTCTCAGTTACTTGTTGAAGAGTATAGTAAGGAAATTATTTAAAATCAAAATTTTTATTTGCTGAGATGATTCTTTTTCTTCGCAGTTTCCCTGATATTAAATATGATTCTTTAATCACATAGAAAGTTCTACAATTACCTACATTTCTAATGTAACCTCCCTACTCTTTTTATACTGATACAATTTTATTGTACTGGAAAGTATTGACCTTAGAGAAAACCTGTAACTTATAATTCAGTTTTTTGAGTTTGTATTGAAATTCAAACTAAAAGTTCGTTCTTCTGCACGGCTCCTTGTAAGATAAAATATTGTTTTTTTGATGATTTTTTGATAAATATTATAAGTTTAACAATTAAATATAATATAAAAAATATGTTGATAAATTCATAGATATAATATTTCATTCGAAAAGTTTACTTTTCAGAGTGAAGTAATATCCATTTGTATTTTTTTAATTCTCTTTCGCATCAATATATAAATCTATATCAAGAGGCTAAAAATGAGAGAAAAGAGATATGATAAAGCAAGTAAAGGGTATATTATCCGAATGGTTTTTGAAATCACTTTGCTAGCACTTTTAATTCTAGTGAGTATCGCAGGCGCGGCGCTATTAGCAGATATTTCGAACTCCACCAGCAACAATGTCTCTAATTCAAACAACTCTGATGAAGCAATAAAAACACTTGACAAAGCAATTGAAATTAATCCACAGGATTAAAATGCTTGGATCTATAAAGGAAACATCCTTTCTGACCTAAATAAATCCGATGAAGCAATAAAAGCCTATGACAAAGCGATTGAAATCAATCCACAGAATTCAGAAGCTTGGAATAATGAAGGAAAGGCTTTAAATAAATTAAATTTAACAGTTGAGGCAATAAAAACATATGACAAAGCAATTGAAATTGACCCGCAGAATGAGTTTGCTTGGAATAATAAAGTAAACACGGAAACTAAGGCAAAAACTGAACCTGCTGAGTCAGTAAGCACAAATGCAAAAGCCAAAAATGAAACTATTGAATCAGTAAGCTTACCTATAAATCCGAATTGGGAATTAAAGGATAAACAGCATTATTTGAATGGATACCGTGAAGGATATACGGTTGGAGTTATAAATAGATATAATCGTGGATATGATCTAGGAGTTAAAGGCTTGAAATATACCGGAGCAAGCCGCATAAATTTTACACCAAAAAGCACTACTTCCCAAGATATCGGATACGCTGGTGGATATAATACAGGATACGATATGAAGTTCATTTTAGGATACAATGCAGGATACAATATTTACAAGCAGCAACATTTGAAATAAATCCTCAACAATTATTCAGAAATAAAAATAATCCAGAAACAAACCTAGCAGTTTACAATGTCAGCTGCTCCATTAAACCACTGTAGAGCTTTCAAGCTCCTTCTGCATTACATTTTTGGATGTATTGAAAGAACTGAAAATAATCTCCAAATTTCTATTTTTTCCCTTGACCATACAACGTGAAAGGTTTGATAAGTAATTCATGCAGATGCTGCTTCTAAAGCATAAGGCAGTCCAAATGCAACATTCTCACCGATCCGCTGTTGTATCTCATAGGTTAATTTCGAAGGTGTTGCCATGATAATCCAGGTTTTACTTATTTAAATTAATCTAAATTAATCTTATATTTAATTGATACTTAGTTTAATTAGTCGTAAAGTTGAAGTTTAAACTAGTTAAATCAAAAATGAACCGTTCTCAGTAGATTTTGAGACGTTTTCTTGAGTTGAATAGGGATCTAACCCTGGAATAATCAAAAAAAACATACTGTAAGGACTAGATTTAGAGCCTATTCAAAAAGTTTTGTAACCTAGTATAACTTTTCAATACAAAATTGTAATGGATACTCGGATACTCTAGACCAATTATAACTTTTCCAACATTTCAGATTGAATGAATGTAAAGATATTCATTCCTGCCCCGAGAATCACATACTGCTTTACTCCTTGCCTGACGGCTTTTTCTAGGGCGTCTTCTGCATACTGTGCAAGGTTACTGAAAAAGCCAGTATATTTGTTGGTTGCTTGCTTAATTACTTTGAGGTAATTCTTTGATCAGAGTGCAACGCAGCATACACAGAATAATTTAATTATTTATCTCATGTCATATTTTTGTTCAATTAAATGTTGTCTCGATATTTCAATGTGATATAGCAGTATAATCCGGCAAGAAGGGAGAAAACGCAACATTAAATTTCATTTTCCGTAGGCTTTCTGTTTTCCAGGGAGCGCATTTGATAGTATTTTTTACCATCTATCCTCGTCAGAAAGACCCCTATATTCGGTCATTTTGTCCAGCTTTTTTATGCTCTTCCATAGAAAGAGATACATGTTTTATTTCTATTTTATCCAGGAGCATCTATACAAAAACTACTTTGGGGTTTCAAGATCCCTTCCATTGTTACTCTACAGGTTGTGCTTTTATGAAGCAGGCAAAGTTGCAGGCGATAACCTTAATTGCAACAGTCTTATATCCGCTTTCTGTTATTGATTCAACTCTTTCTCCAAAATCTTTTAGTTTATCTTTTTCATATATCCTTGTTCTTCACACTATATACTATTGATATTAGGATAGCAAAACTACTTTAAAGTGGAATGCCTGAATTATTTTCGATTTCTTTTAGTTATTGATATAAAAATCACAATCTATATCATGAAACTTAAATGAAACAAACTTATTTATGGAAAAAATCCCATGACAGGATAATCACTATTATTATGAAATAAAAGATTTTCTTAAATTTCATTTTTCAAATTCATTTCAATCTATATAAGATTCTATTCACAAAGGTGTGCTGAGAAGATATGACTTCCAGAAACTTTCTTACGATCGATGATTTTGATGTAGACGGGAAAACCATTCTTGTAAGGGTTGACCTGAATTCTCCCATGGATACCAAAGGCAACATTTTGGATGATATGCGTATTCGAAGTCATGTTGCCACCTTGAAGGACCTAGAAGATGCAAAAGTTATTCTACTTGCGCACCAGAGTCGTCCCGGGAAAAAAGACTTCACACTAATGAAGCCTCATGCCCATCTGATGTCTAAACACCTGGGTAGGCAGGTTAGTTATGTGGATGATATTTTCGGGACCTATGCGAAGATTCAGATTGCATCGATGGAAAATGGTGATGTCATACTGCTCGAAAACGTAAGGTTCTATTCCGAAGAAAGCTTGGAAAGAAC
>PMJC01000477.1 GCA_003157235.1 Methanosarcina sp. | reverse complement strand
GTTTTGAAATAGGATTATTGGGATTAACAATCACTTTAATACCGTCGTAAGCAATTTCATTCTTCACTGGGTTGATTCCATTTACGTTAGCTTTTTTAATTTCGTCAGTTGTCATTTCTCTGGATGCAGTAGCAATGTTTACCTGTCCATCAATTAGAGCTGCAATTCCAACGCCAGATCCGCCTCCAGTAACTGAGAGACTTTTCCCGGAGTTTTCATTCAAAACATTTTCAGCTTCAGACTGTGCAAGCGGCAGAACTGTATCGGAACCTTTTACAGAAATGCTCTGTGCTTGAGATGAAATAGCTTTCTGCTTAGGAGTCGCTAAACTACACCCAATTCCTAGAACCACAAGTCAATCGCCAGTAATATGAAAATTATATTGTTTATAAATTTCTTTGCCATATTCATATACTCCTTTTAATAACGATTAATATATTGTAATTATATAGATATTTGATTAATTGTCGATATTTTGTATTATATAGTATAATTATATAACTATTCTCCATTTATGCAATATATTTAGAGATATGAATTAAGTATTTAGTAATAGTGAGAGAAGCTATATATTTTAGATATAAAATATACTGTCAAAATTATATTCTGAAAGACTAAACGAAGACTCTGCCAGCGGATAAAAAGTTAAAAATTGGTAGGATTTACACGCTTGAGTATAGAAATAAGTTTAGTAGATAATATTATCAATTTTATGATTTAGACAGTTTATGCCATTTATCTCTCAGTTAAAGTTGACAGTTTAGCGAATTTACAGTAAATTCAAAGTTAAATTTTAGTATGCTGTATGTGATTAGGTTCTTTATACATGGAATCATCTATCCACTAATTTTTTGAGATTTGTTATTTATCGAAAAATTGGCACATTGACTTAAAGTGCATGTTCCGACACATTTTAGCCAAAATTCGAGGACATTTTTATCTCAATTTGGAGAAAACACAGCTTTTACTCAAATAAGTTTGACAACTAAACAAACTAAAATGTTGCTATTTTTATTTATTGAATAGTAAGAAACCTATGAAATTTGAGTATAAAATCTGAAAAATAGAAATGTTTTTATTTTAAATATCGCTATCATTTTTGATCCTTGAGATTCTGAAGCTTTCTGATCTGCAGGTATAGCATAGACATATGGAATTTCAATCCTTGACCATGACAACCGTAATGAACAACTGAGGCTTCTGGTTATCAATGAAGTACCAAGAAAGAAGACTATATAAGCTGCAAGAAAAAGATACCTGCAGCCTGGGGACTATTTACCGAAGAGCTCCATAGCAGTTTTTCACTGCCAGAAATATAACTATACTAAAACGGTAAGGATACCTGCAGCTTGGTAAATTATATGTTGGATAGCTCCACGACAATTTTTTGCTGTCAGACACATAATTACACTAAAAAAGTTTATTTCGGGATCTTGGCTATAGTGTATTTATGAATCATACTATAGTTGCTGAATATGACCTGATTTATTTTTTTTGGATATACTCTATATATTGATAATTTGGCTAAATAGTGTACTCTGTAATTAGTCTTGGTCCCACACCATGCAAGAAATTTTTGGGGCTGAAAGCTAGATATTCCACTGATATCCAGATATAAAAATGTAAATAGTATTCTAAAACATATTAAGAAGTTTTTTTTTCTACTGAAAGTAAGCAGATAGAAATATTTGATAAATGAGACTATGGTGCCAAAAAATTAACTTTATGATTCAATTTATTCATGCTTTTAGTTTTGTGTAAAAGTACTATACAATTATTTTTTTTCTAAAACTTTCTATTATGATTGTTGCTTAGTTTAATTAGTTTTAAGTGTTACATGAGATCCATGAGATCCATATGCTCCATATGATCTATGAGTTCCATAAGCTCCCTGAGTCATAGATGAGCAACGTTTTCTTATTTTGGATGGAACTGAGGAATTTCATAGATTTTGACACAAAAACTATGCTTAAGTGAAAACTAGAAATACAAAAATTTTGTCAGCATAACATTTGATTATGAATTATGTTTTTGTTACGAAAGAAGGGATTGAGAATCTATTAAATTTTATAATATTTTTTGAATATTGCTAAATCGACTTATCATTGTTTTTTGATAGTTATGTTCAACCTTACAATGTAACTTTTCTTGGCTTGTATCTGAATTCAGACTAAAATCTTTTTCCTTAATTTCTGCCTTGAATTTAAAGTGTTATTTTACTTATTGGGTTTTAAACGTTTTGATGAGTTCTACAAAGAAAAAGAATATCGAAGTTATATTAATATAATAAAAAATATAATTTTTAAGTAGAAACGTTTAATTCATAGCAAGATATATTAACAATGTGCATTTGTTTAGTTCTTTTCATTATGTATCTATAAAAAAATATCAGGAGACTAAAAATGAAAAAAGTAACATCTGATAAAGCGAGTCGAAGGCATATCATCATAACAGCTTTAGGAATCACTGTACTAGCTTTTTTAATCCTAGTGAATATCGCAGGCTCAACGCAGGATCCAATGGTTCGGAATAATAAAGGAAATGTTCAAACTGATTTAAATAAAATCGATGAAGCAATAAATGCCTATGGTAAAACAATGACCCAGGAGTCACATATAGATAATTTAAATGAACCCGATAAAACTTTAAATAAAACCGATAAAGCAGTGAATGCATATGTAAATGCATTTAAAATGAACTCGCAGAAACTAGATAATTTCAAGAAATCCGATGAATCAATAAAAGCGTATGACAAAGCAATTGAAACTAACCCGCAGGACGGAAATGCTTGGTACAATAAAGGAAATGCTCTATCCAGATTAGGTAAGTCAGACGAGGCAATAAAAGCATATGACAAAGCAATTGAAATTAACCCTCAAGATTCAAAAGCTTGGAACACTAAAGGAGATGCTTTTTCTCAACAAGGTAAATACGATGAAGCATTAAAAGCATATGACAAAGTAGTTGAAATTGATCCTAAAAATCCAGATGCTTGGAACAGCAGAGGCGCAGCTCTAGCAAATTTAGGCAAGTACGATGAATCCATAAAAGTATATGAAAAAGCAAGTAAACTTAACAATTAGAATTACTATGTGTGGTACAGCAAAGAACTTTGGATGGTGTACCGAAAGTTCTGTAAAAATCTGATTGACTCTGTATTCTTTTTTTCACCACAAAAAATTTATAGAGCCAACCGATAATATTTTCTCACTCATAAAATATTATCTTTTCTATCAGGAAGATGTAGTTACCATCTAATTACTTGTTTTTAAACCATTTAATGGAAGAGGTAGTCCTTCTTCAATCTAACGGTAAAAGCTATAAGAGAATCGATTCCATATAAATTAGTAGAAACGGTTACAAATCCCTAACTCACCGAACCAAATATGGATAGGTAGGATTATTAAAGTTTTGATTCCTTGAGTTCCTCTTTAAAACAGATATTTTTGAGAAGTATTCAAGAGTTGAAAAGCCATCCTAACTGCTATAGCTGAAACTTACCTGTAAGGTGTCTCCATCCAAAGGATGTAGCAGATCATGAATGCTTAGGATGAGGTGAAATCTCAGAATTTTTGACTATGTTTTTGATAACTCGCTTATTCTATAGTTTTATAGGAATGTACAAGTTTTTACAGATTACATCTCTAGTAAATGAAAAAAAAGATAATAAGAACTGAATAGATAAATAAGAAATCTTCATCTATCGGATCATTTTACGGATACCGGTTGTATTTTGTAGTTAACATGCATGGATTTGCACAAGGAAATTCTCATAAATAGTAAAAATAATTATTAATATTTATTTGTTTTTTGATTGCGAAAAATTTTATGCGTGATTATTTTTTGTTTAGAAACTATTTTTCATATAATTATAAAATGAATACGGAACTAATTAAGTATTATTGTTGTACCTCATGGATTGTACGACAGAACTAACAGACAAAAAAGTGATAAATAATCGGCAAAGTAGATTTGAACCGAAAGTACACTTGCTTGGGAGACGTTGGTCTTATTTTGAATTAAATATACTCGCGATTATATATATTCAAAGTGATTGTATCTGGGCAAACAGTAGACACAACTCTTCCAAGCTTTCCTCCTATTCTTTTTTACCATAAGAATATTATTACATCAGTGAATTTTTAAGAGTAATTTTTCTACTAAGAATATTTGTTTTAATTGTCCAATTTTCTAGATCCTACTCGTGATAGTTCCAATTTATGGAAAATAGCAGATATACTCTGAACGCCCTGAAATTCATTCCTATTGTAACACAATTTGCGCCATAACTGAATTGGGTGGTTTATGTGATGATTAGTTTCCTGATCGTGCTTTACACACTATCATAGTAGATTATTGATTGATTCTCAGACTCTCTGTCGAACCTTAGGACACGATTAGACCAATTACATTATGAGCATTTCAAAAGAGCTTTAGGTGATCTTTGAGAAGATTTTTTATTCAGAGGGTTTTTCAAAAAGGGCAGGAAACTTCTTTTTTAAGGTTTTAAGAATCTCGTTGTCTAATTTAATATGATAAAGTGTTTTCACTTTAGAAAATTGGTCAATTGAAAGATTTTTAGCCCCTTTAAGATTAGCTCCCTTGAGTTTAGCTTCTTTAAGTTTAGCTCCCTTGAGTTTAGCTCCTTCAAG
>PMJC01000121.1 GCA_003157235.1 Methanosarcina sp. | reverse complement strand
TCGCTTCAACGCACCGGGCATGGCGATAGAAAGCGAAATGCTTGCAGATGCCGGGAAAGCCGGCCTCCGCATAAAAGAAGTCGAAATCGGTATCCTTTATGACGTTGACTGTTCCACCAAACATCCGATTCATCACGACCTTGAAGTCCGCATCATGATCTTAAAGGACATTAAAGGACATTGAATTCGACAAGCCCCTTTTTTACTTCACAATCCCCGATATATCTCTTGGAGCAGGCAGCCTCTACATGGGTGCACACTTTCTGCAAACATTTTCTATGGGAGAAAATCTCAGTTTCAGGCTTACGATGCTCATGATCTTACTAATTGCTGCAGGGAGTTTTATGGCTCTAAAAGGCATCATGCTGCATTCAATGTCTGCAATCCTTAAGGGTATTAGGGCAGCTTAAATCTATACTAAGGAAAAGCTTTTTTTTGAAAACATTGCGGATTCCCATCTCATACCTACATTCACATGATTTGCAGGTTTTTCATTTTTGTTCATGAAATGCCCAAAGAATGTCAGTTTATAAATTATAAACGGATCCAAAAACTCAAAATTTGCTTACTTGAATTTCATATTTTGAGTGGATAATCTAGTTTTAGGATCATAAAAAAGATTCTGAAAACTCTTAACCATTAGAAGCAGAATGACTTTCGAAGTAAATTCAATAAAAAATAAAAATGAGCTATTCTTTTTTGCCTTTAATCCATTTGCCAGCTTTGCAGCATCTATTCTTTCACCAAGAACATTTTTGCCTTTGTTTTCAATAATTTTGTATTACACAAGAGGTGACTATAAATAGAGGACCACCAGAGAACATATACCGGGCTACAAGCTTTTGATTCTGACTTTAACAAAAAAATCTGTATCGAATTAAACCTCTATCTACATTAAAGAAAAAATAAGCATAAATAATAGAATATTTCGATAAACGTCTGAGATTCAACAAATATTGATACATATTTTATAGGTTGTATAACACAGATTAGGAATTTATCTAAACACTTGAAAATAAATAATTGACTTTTCCTAAACACCGATAAGATGAAAAAGTATAATTCAAAGGAAATATCCAACCTAAAGTTTATTTCCTTCTCTGCTGTTTCTTCTCGTACTCCTTTTCGAGTTCAAAAATTCCTCTAGCAGCCTCAAGTTCTTTTTCAATCCTGGAATAATGTAAAAGCACAAGACCAACACCAATGAGTAGTACTACAATTGTGGCTAAGA
Organism: Methanosarcina sp.; assembly: GCA_003157235.1. Classification (GTDB taxonomy): domain Archaea; phylum Halobacteriota; class Methanosarcinia; order Methanosarcinales; family Methanosarcinaceae; genus Methanosarcina. The sequence continues at coordinate 7,364 of PMJC01000121.1, read as the reverse complement.
AAAATATAGGCGCAGATTTAGCATAATATTTTACCTGAATAGCAACTTCTCTTTTTCCCATTTTCGAAGAAATCCAAAGGAGATTTTGCCTTCCTTTTTCATCAAAAGTTACGTTGGAAGGTGGCGGTAGTGCTATTCCAAATACCCTGTTGCCAGTAACATACCCTACTGGAAGAACCACACGGAGAAACTCAGAATCAGGTTTTATGAATCCAAAGCTCTGGGTCCCTGGAATTTTATTTGTATAAGCAATAAATCCTGTGACAGGTTTTTCAAATTCTAGGTGTATAACTTTCAGATTCGGGCTAATTTCTTGAGTCAAAGTATATTTCACAGATGAATTCTCAGTTTTGTGTGAAATTTCTCGTAAAGTATTGATGTCTGCTACGATCTTCTTTGAAAGATCCACAAGCAATACAAAATTTTCAATTGGTTTATCCCCTGAATTGCCGCCTAGGGTATCGGGAGGATAAATATCAAATTTACTACAATTTATTACAATGTTTACAACCTGTACTTTTCTATGATCCTCTGATATATAGTATGTGCTGGTATTTACAGGTGTTTGATTGATCCATGAATCCTGAAAAATCTCAAATTCATAGCTAGAGATATTGCCGGGCTGATCAAGGAAAATCTTCTTTTTTTCTTCGATACAACCTGATACCAGGACCACCATCAGGACAAGGAATATAAAAATTAGTTTAGTTTTTATTTCCACAAAAATTCTCCCTTTAGCTTCAAGCGATCTTTTTCAGCCTGCGGCAATTTATTTCTCCCCCAAAGTGAAGCCATTTTAGGATATGGAACATGTTAGCCTTTATCCTATGCTCTCTCTTCTTAATAAATAAAGCGGATAATCCAGTAATTCCGAATCTTTAAGTTCCAAAGCCATTTCTACAACTCCGACCTATATTAAAAAAATATTTTAAGTTCATGAAGCAATTGATTTAACATCGAGAAACAATTACACTCTCGAATATAAGTTTAAGGACTGAGAATCAACTTTCAATATTATGACAATGTTGGATCAGAACAGAGAATGCATCTGATTTGCAACAAATAAAAAAGTTGATATTATAGACAAATTTGGCAAGAAAAAAATCTTATGAATGCAAAGAAAGATGGGATATAGAAACTGGATATAAGTAAACTATGAATTTAAGATACTAACATATCCAAATCATCCCACTGCAAAGAATCTTTTTTTGCAATACAATATTCGAAACTACATCAAATCTGAACTACTGTAATCATAATGTAAAAGGGCGACATAAAACTCCAATTTACTAACGAAAGAATAGAAATCGGGCAGATAAACTCAAAACTCAGAAGCTGAGCTTTCCAGAAAAATTCAAAAATCTCTCCATCATNNTTTAGGTGAAACGTAATCAAGCGTAAGAAGTACCGGGCCCTCGGTAGAGGTGGAAAGCCTGAAATCCTGCCCGCTTTTTCTTATATAAGCTCTTACCTTCTCATCAATTGCAAACGACGGAATCATATTAGCACCATGCAAAATTTGCCCTGGGAAGATAAATAATTACAGGTTTTGAACCTTGGGTCATCCGTCATAAAGTGATTGATATTTTCATAATCAAGGTTCCATTGTGACTAAAATTTATGTTCCCATGCACCTAAGTATAATATGTTCTAACTAACCTCATTGAAGTGCAGAACGAAGAGACAAAAAAATAGTACGACATGCGTTTTTGTAAGAAAATCAATCAAATAATCGAAGAGGACAAAAATTGGGAAATGATAAAAACTCGATGATAAGGATGAAGTTCTGACCTTTAAGAATCTCCAGGGCAATTTTAAATTGGATGAAAGCAATTTAGAACAAAGATATTATGATGATGAGAGATAAGAGAAAACTTGTAATCTGGCCAATATACATTGACCAGATGAAGTCAAGGAGCAAGGGAAGAATAATAGCTCGGAAAAATTCGATAAAGGAGCCACAGCTCAATGAGATAAAAGAGGCAGCCAGACAACTTGGCCTAAATCCTGAAACAGAGCCCGAAAAAGCCTACCCCAAGTCCTGGTGGGAAGTAAGTGGAAGAGTGCTTGTAGACGACAAAGGTCCTAAATCAATTATCACAAAACAGATAGCCTTATCCATAAAAAAAATGCGAGGACAGAAGGACTCTACTAGAACTTGAAATTAAAAATCACTCGGAATTGAAGTTAATAATTTACTTTTTTCGGCGAAGTAAAGAATCAATTCAAGGAGTTGCCTTAAATTGAAATTTCAAATTAAATTTATTTTTGCATGTGTAAAAACCACTTTTACTCAAATTCGAATAATTTTGATAATTTTTACCTTATCAGTTTTGTTTCTGCAATCTTTGTCCAAATTAATGTTTCTATGAATTTCATTACCATAATTTTTGCATACGTTACTTAATTACTCACCACTACTTTCCAAAGATACGTACAAAATATCATCTATTTTTTCAACATGAAAGTGGATTAAAAATTAGACTAACCTTCAATGAATAATAGTAGATAAATGGATAGACAAATCAAACATATATATATGTTGTTTTTATAAATATCGAATTTCTGTTTAAGAACAATTGCCTTGATTATTCATTCCATAATCTGGAAAAACTTTATTCAAGCAACAAAACTATGAGAAATCAATATTAGAACGAAATTCAATCCACACAAATAATAATAGAATCAGCATAACTATTCAGCCTGGGAGAAAAAAATATGATTAGCGATCTTTACTAAGATTCAATGCAAATTTAGTCAGACTATCTGATTAATCTGTAGACTATTTGTAATAGTTATTATTTTTCCATCAGTTAGTAATCAGAAGAGAATTTTAATAAACCTCCGATTTCANNAAAAATTTGGGTTTCTCGAAATCCTCAGAAATTACTCACTAAGAAAACGATCTAAAATCGAATCATGTCCTTGAGTAATTGAGCAAATCTAAAAAAAGAATATAACTATCATTTTTTGGACAAATACAAAGAGAGTCTCATGCTTACCATTTTCACAAAATCATGGATACTACCGAAAATTGATAGCAAGAAAAATTGTGAATTTATGATGTTTTACTGGGAAAGTGGTATGAAAAATTGGATAACACAATTTCATGGAACTCAGTGTATGATTCCTTGTTTTCAAGCTCTAAACCCCAGCATATAATAGCTTTTGGAGCCTTCTCCTTGAAAGGCAATTTCTAATATTTGACCTGTATTTGAGATAACTTTTCGAAAAAAAAGCTATCGCATAGTCGAAAGTTTCTCAATCACACCTTGATCTGTAAAAGATATTTTAGTAATTAAAGAGATTGGGAACTACTGTTTCTGTAAAACACAAGTTTCCATCACATATAATATATGAATATAGCTAGAAAAATATGGTCAAAAATAATTCACGGATAAATTTATGTTCCCGGAGGTTCCGAAGATTTGTAGTCTCAGAAATACTGANNATTATTCATATTCTTTGAGCCTTTTCCCTTTGATTTCTGGGCAAGTTCCACAAAGGGTTTTCGTCCTCTTTTTTTGTTTTTGAATATTTTAAGTAATGTTTCAGCCTGAGCAAAGGGTACTGTTACGAAAGAAAAATTTGGAAAAATCTCTGCATCCTTTATTTTCAGTTCGGTATCTCCTGTTTCCTCCTGTATGAACTCTCGTAACTTGTCCGGAGTCATGCCGTCGACTTTTCCCATGGCAATAAATAGCCTGGTTTTACCCTTTCTATCGACATATGAACTGCCGGAAATCTCTGCATACATGCTTTCATCGAACTTTTCCTTGAAAGCGTACTTAAGGACTGCGGCCAGGATTTTCTCTGCCGGATATTCATCGAGGAGTTTTTCACTAATTTCAAGCCAATCAATGTATTCTTCTGCTTTTATGGTTGACTCAAGTTCAGCTTTCACTCTTGCCCGTTTGGCTTTGATAACATCTTTTATTTCAGGCAATCTTCCTTTCTTCATATCGGACTTTGAGGTTTTTTTAATATAGGTTAACCGCCTATATTCCGTGGATGTAACAAAGGTGATAGCAGTTCCCTGCTTACCAGCTCTTCCTGTCCTTCCTATTCTGTGCACGTAGGAATCAGGATCTTGGGGCAAGGAATAGTTGATAACATGGGTTAGCTCTATGATATCGATACCTCTCGCTGCAACATCAGTTGCTACCAGGATATTGATCTTCTGCTTCCTAAATTTGTTCAGGATTTTTTCCCGCTCCTGTTGTGAGAGGTCACCGTGTAGAGCATCGACTAAATAACCCCTATCTCCCAAATTGTGAGCAAGCTGACTTGTATCAATTTTTGTCCTGCAAAATATGAGCCCGTAAAATTCATCTTCAATGTCAATAATCCTGCAGAGGGCCTCAAATTTATCGCTTTCCTGGACTTCGAAGTAGATTTGTTCGGTCAGGTCTGTGACAAGTTCCTCCTCAATGACAACGTGCTCATATTTTTGCATATACTTTTTGACGATCCCGAGGATTGCTTTTGGCATTGTAGCTGAAAAGAAAAGCATTCTTTTTTCAGGACCAGTAGCATTCAAAATTTCCTTTATAGCATCAATAAAACCCATGTTTAGCATTTCGTCGGCTTCATCCAGCACGAAATATGCAACATCTTTTAGATTTAAGCTCTTTCGCTCAAGATGGTCGATGACTCTTCCAGGTGTTCCGACAACAATGTCAACCCCACTTTTCAGTGCACGAAGTTGCTGGGTCATAGACTGCCCACCATATATGGGGATGATATGCAATTTTTTATCTCCTTTGAGAGAATTTAGTTCCTCTGAAACCTGAATTGCCAATTCTCGGGTTGGTGTCAGGATTATTGCCTGTATTTTCCCTGATTTTTCATGGATTTTTTCGATAAGAGGGGCTCCAAAAGCCGTTGTTTTCCCGGTCCCTGTCTGTGCCTGCCCTATAATATCACATTCTCCTTTCAAAAAAAGCGGGATAACCTTTTCCTGGATTGGAGTTGGTTCTTCAAACCCTTTCTTTTTTAGCGCTTTCAACGTGCTGTCTGAAAGCCCTAATGCCTTAAATTTTGCTAATTTTTCCATATACTCACTCTATTATTGACAATTATTTTCTACAAATCTTGCAGATTGCAGACTTGCTACTATTACTCGCTACAGCATACCCAGCACTTTCATTTATGGAAAAACGTCACTTATTAAAACGGTAAAGAGACCAGCTAAATATAAGTAAACACGCAGTATAAATGGTTAATATTCCCGGGGATGCTAGAATGTGCCTAAGGGCCAGGTAAATTCAGAACCTGAATACATAAAACTTATACAGCAAAAATAAGATTTTCTTGGATAAGTTCCATATGCTTTTTTGAATTCATCCCTATGATGCAGGCAAACTAATTGATTACACTGAATAATTTTTTATTTGGATAGTTATCCTGTAACTCCGTTTCATGTATATAACCCTTTGCAGCCTGTCTAATGATAACATGTGAGACGAAGTTTACGATTATCCGGCATAACACTTGAGCCCAAAATATAGAATTTTTGGAGGTAATGATACTATTAGTACTAGCCTTAAAGGTGAAGTTTATAAGTAAACATTTTAATGGGAGGTAAAATCTCTCAATAGAGTTTCTGATTTATTCGAACTTGTCCTAAATTTCTTAGACCCTATTTTTTCTGTATCGTTGTGACCCTCAAAAACTCAACAAAATTTGTGCACTCACCCAGAAAACTATTTAATGGCGTGCAGAATTTTGCAAAGTGCTATAATTTCCTGAAGTCAAGCTGGCTAGCTCCTTGTGATCTGCTCTCTGATTCATCTGTGCTTCAAGTAGAAGGACCTCAAAATAAACTATGGAGTTCAGAAAATTACCATGGTCGTTGAGAACTTTTCCGAGATGCTGAGTAAAATAAGTCACTTCAAAAGTTCATTAATTATAAAAATTGGTTTCCTCGCCTTTGCTAAGAAAATTTGGATCAATTTTCAGATCATAAATTGCTTACTCTTTTCCTGTCGCCTTTTCATAATATTAACCCTTTCAGTGGGAACAAATATAAATTTAAGAGATCCTTTAATATCTTCTGGGATCCAAAAATTTACTATTAACTAGACTTTTGATTTACCATCTGGGTTTCGGATTGATTGAAGTCAATTAACACGAAAATTAATGAAAATTTTGGCGACCGCAGAAGATATTAAAAAGTCCCAGCTTGTTAATTTTGCCTTCTGGAAACCGGTTCATTCTTTGTTTGAATAGAAGTATCAAAGCTTCAATTACTGGTAACCCGGAAGTTATCTCAAATTCAAAATGACCTTTTCTTTTGGGATGATAAAGTAAGTAGAATGATATCGCATTTTATTCCATTTTAGGATTTAGGTAGTATCAGGCTCTGTTAATTGTTTTTCCCTCAATTTATTCAAGAGTTATGATATAATTAAGCTGTATCTTTGTTGGCTTATAGATACCATTCCTCAATTCTGTGAATTTTTGTTTTACCTTCAGCCCAAAAAATCTTGTTCCAGATTTTTTGTAACACCATACTTAGAAAAGCTCTCAATGAGAACATTATATGTGTTCTATTGACTTCTTTTTTCTTGTTCGAACATTTTCCACATAACATAATGTTTTATTTCCCTATTTGATACTCTTCAATTTTCCAGGACTTATTAGCCAAATCTATTCTCTTGGGTTCATCCATGTCCAGTATATTTGTTATAAAGTACTTTCGTTTCTTCGTTTTTTGAAACTATCCAAATTACTCTCACAAAATCCATAAGCTTTCAGATAAACCATAATTCCTTCATGATGAATTCAACTATTTCAAGACCAACTGTTTCAAGCAGCATAATTTTTCATATTATCAGGATTTACCAAAAAATTTAATTTCAATATTGTTAAAAAATACCATTGTTTTCCCCTAATGACTTTGTGATTTTTTACGCTTGCGAACAAAGTAGCAAAGATGACGAATTTAGGTTTGAATCCAAGTTCTTTGGCTTTATCAAGAATACCAAGGAAATGCTCATTCTTAGTTATATTCTTTTATCGACATACCACATACGAATACAGATATATTTATATACAATAGCTGCTATGTAAGTTCATTAAAAATAAAGAGACGTATAATCATCTGTTGTTAAAAAACCAATTTTTGTTTTTAAACAAAGAGTTCTATACAATCTTATTTTTAAACTAGTAACAAAAAATAAACCAAAGGTGAAACAAAGATGGCTTTTAATGACAGAAATAACTTCAGAGGAAATAATTTTGGAGCTCCCAGAGAGATGCACAAGACAACCTGTTCGGACTGCAAAGCTGAAACAGAGGTGCCTTTCAAACCTGACCCCGAAAGACCGGTTTACTGTAGGGATTGTCTTCCTAACCACAGG
>PMJC01000468.1 GCA_003157235.1 Methanosarcina sp. | reverse complement strand
AAAAATCTGGCTTTGTTGCAAAATCAGTGAAAAACTTCACAATTAGGAAAATTAATCAATATCATCAAGGGAAAAATGATACACAAAGATAAGAATTATAGTGTCAAATTGCGAAAATATTATTTTTGCACCAGAACCAAAAAGAATTATCTGAAAGAAAACATAGTTTTCTTTTCTGTGGTCTTGTTCTTGATAGACATCATAATGCTGCTATTAACATTTCAGGTTGGGATTACAATCTATTCGTAAAACCGAGAAATGTCTCTCACTTTAGTGAGGGGAGTAGGCACCGAAGTACTATCATATAGATAACTGAACTAAAATTAAGAGCCCTGAAGGAAGAGAGGATGAACAAAGAAAGACCAATCTACATTCTTTAGGGTACATAAATTTTCATTTCTTAGGAGTCTCCGGAGCTGCATATTTTGCAATATACTCCTTGACGTTGAACTTTCGTTTACAGCCCTCGTAACTCATATATCGGAGCTTCCCAAAAATTACCCTTTCCTTCCAGGCTCGGTCATGAACCCCTCCAATACTCCAGGCAATTCTTGTATATCCATTAGCATCTCTCCCATCCAATTCATGTCGGTCGTTCAAGTAGATTGCAATCTCAAGTGCTTTTTCAGGAGATTCGCTCCATTCGAGAATTTTCTTCGCCCAATACATCCGCATGTATCCGTGCATTTTCCCTATGCTCACGAGCTCCATCTGGCTTGCGATTCCATAAGGGGTCATGTGTCTTTGCGGCTTCGAATTCCTCCAGTGCGTAGAAACGAGCTATCTGGTCATTTCTGTGATAATTTAGTGTTTTCTTCACCCATTCTGGAAAACCATAAAAATTGTCATAAAATGGATTATAATAGCAGAAATTATCAGCAAGTTCTTTGCGCACAAAGATCTCATCTAGAAAAGCCTTTTTGGACTGTAAGTCAACGTTAATCTTTTCCAGCTCTAAAACGACCCTTTGAGACGATATTTGCCCGAAGTGTAGATAAGGGGAAAGATTAGATATTCCATCTTTCATGGAGTCATTTCGCAGAGCTAAGTAGGATTCAAGCTTCCTAGAAATAAAATCATCCATCATTCTTCTGGCAGCCGTTTCTCCGGATTCGAAATATTCCGGTTTAGGGAAGGAATTGACATTTTTTTCAAAAAGCTCCTCAGGAAGAAGAACTTTAATTGTTTTTTCCTGAATTTTTGGGAATTTTTCCAGTTTTCCAGAGTTGGAGTAAATTTCGGGAAATTTTGAATTTGCTTCGAGTTTCGGGTATTCCTCTAAAAATTCTGAAAGGAGCCTGTAGAGCTTTGGGCGGAATGTATATGCAGCATATTCCTGCTTTTGAGAAGCTTCCCAGCAGGGGGCTATATTGTGGGCATCTACCTCATAGAATGGAATTTCGATCCCTGTGCAGCTTTTTCTACCCATTGCCTCTTAACCCGAACTGGACTAAAATCTGTAACAAGAACTCCAATCCCGTATTCCCTGACGAACTCCGAGATTCTTTTTCCAGGGTCCCCTAAAAGGAAGAACAGAGATATTTTCTTTTTGGCAAGGACGTTGTCAACTTCCACTAACCCTTTGAGCATAAACTCATAATGTCTTCTGACATCCCCTAATAACCAGTGGTGCATACAAAAAACCACAACTACAGGCACATTTGTCTCAAGTGCAATTCCCCGAGCAAAAAGCAAAGCCCAGTTATCTTCTACCCTCTGGTCGCGACTCATCCAGTAAGCAACAGGCCCACTTTCCGATTTCCCTGATTTAAGGGTACGAATGCATGTAGGATTCATAAATTATTTTGAGCCACCACGATATATAGAGCTAACATCTCAATAAAAAAAGTGTGTACTTTCTCCTAAATATAACACCTTCAAAAATTGATCCCTTTTATAGGATAAAGTGTAAAACCACTGGGTCTTCAGCTCAGTTGATGTAAGCTCCAACTTCAACCTAGGTTCAAGTATGTAATTTTCAGCTGCTTCTTTACTAACATTGCCGATAGAAGATGCGAAACATCTATCACTCCTTAATGTATGTTCTTTCAGTAGCATTTTTTCAAATACTTTTTTTAAGTTTTCAATAGCCCAATTGTTGTTTCTTGTTTCAGTTTTCCTTGATAAAAAGCTGTCTTAAAATTCAAACCATTTCTACAATCGGAGAATAAGCAAAGCTAATGTTAAATTCAGATCGTAAATTTTTCCGAAATTCAGGCATACATTGAACTTAAGTATAGTACTTTATTCCAAGAGCTTATGCACTCGAGGTAAAAATCAAGTCCAATAATCATCATGGTTTAAATTTACTAAACATTTAATAATTTAATGATACTTTTTTCCAGTTCAAATACATAAGTTCCATCTCAATTGCAGAATCAAAATTGCGCTTGTGCACCCCACTGCAAGCAACTTGGTATGTTCACACCAGCGCTCCTGGCAGAGTTTTTTACTAAAAATCGATTATTTTCATTTGCTCATATGTTTGCTTTTCTTCCTGATCTCCCTTATTCTGAACATCTTTTTTTATAACATCTGAAGTTGTTCCATCTCCTATAGTTCCAATGTAGCCTCCATCACTCCACAGTTCACCACCCCAAAGCTGTTTTTTGATTTCAGGATATTGTTTAAAGATTTATCTTGCTGTAATACTTTTTATAATTTGCATGATTTTTGAAGGAGAATACTTTGGTTCAGCCCCAACAAAAAGATGTACATGATCACCATCACTACAAATTGCATCAAACTCAAAACAGTA
>PMJC01000078.1 GCA_003157235.1 Methanosarcina sp. | reverse complement strand
TACATCCATCCAACACTGCCACCGGAACCAGTAATTGAGACTTACTATGCAGGCTTCTCACCAGAGGTAACAAGCGGATTATCAAGGGCGGCATGGGGCTGGCATATCGAGACAGCGATCCATATTCTCCGCCTTATTGTCAGTGGAGCTTTCGACCAGTTCCCGGGCCTTCAGATAGTGATTGGCCACATGGATGAAGCTCTCCCTTTTATGATGCCCAGAATCGACAAAGTTTTATCTCCAAACGTAACGAAGCTTAATCATCCTATTGCAGACTACCTCCGAGAGAATATTTACTATACTTTCAGCGGTTTCAATTTCACTTCGACGTTCCTCAATCTGTATCTTCAAGTCGGAGCCGACAGGATAATGTTCTCTGCAGATTACCCCTATAGCCCGATGGCGCAAGCACGCAACTTCCTGGATCAATTTCCTGTGAGCCCTGTGGACAAGAATAAGATAGCACACGGAAACGCAGAGCTCCTCCTACGACTATAATAACAGGATGAAAGTGCTACCTCTAATATAAATAATGAAAGTTAAACACGTTAACCATGGTGGAGCAAAACGCTTTAGCCAATGATAACACCTTCATGACGAGGGACAGGTTACAAAGAAAAATTGTTTCCTTAAGTAATATAGGAGGAATAACCCTTGCGCTGTTTAATATGATTTGCAAAGAATAGCTTTGGTTCTTGTGATAATTGGATTCATTGCAATGATAATGAGACTAGATAAATTAAATAAATACAGATTAAAAATACATACTATAATATTCACAATTGCATATTAATTAATAAATTTATCTCTTCAAAACATGATAAATTATGCATACTTCCCCATAATCTCTTCTTTGATTTTAATCCACAGCTTAATAGGAATTGTGGTTTTAGCTATGGGATTTGTATTTGCAATAAATAAAGGAAGTTTGGAAATCAAAGAAGGATGGAAAACTAAAAGAAATATCCAAATTCTTGAGCTTTATGGATTATAAACTTTATATCAGGCACTTTTATTTATTAACTATTTGTTCAGTCACTAGGTTTGTTGTCAACATAATCACATTAAAATGAATACTCAAAAGACAGATTGAGGATTCCACTATGACTAAGTGCAATAGTTATTATTCCAAGTCTGGAATTTTTTCAAATTTCACGGGTGCAAATCCCTTTTCTTTATCTGAAACTCTTCTGGCAGAAATGCCTTCTACCTCGAGGACGAATGCCTCAACTACCATAAAAACCTCGCTTTGAACCCTCAAGCATCCCAATTTAACACTATCTTCCCGGCCTGCTCCTACATGCAGGTGGATCTTCGGTTTCCCGTCTTCAAGAAATATATTCCCAATTCCAAGAATCTCATGTACATCATCAAAGACAGACCAGATAGGTTCCGGAGGTATAACACTCTCTTTCGGACCTGTAACAAGTTTTCCCTCTCTTAATGCACCGAGCAGTGTAAAAAAAGCTGAATCAATATGTTCCAGTTCCGCAAATTTGATCAGTTCCCTAATCAGGTCATCCTTATGGTCAATCCTGACTGTAAAGACCCTGCCTATCCTACCTTTTGCATACTCCATATTTTCTCCTCATTTATAACCAATTTTCCATCCCATAAGCTTAATAATCCTATCAGCTTTTGAGGCAATTTCCTCATTAAGTGGCTACAATAAATACTGGATTAGATTATTTGTTTAGTATCTTGAGCAATTAGTATATCTGGTCATCTGTTTTTGTATCAAGCTTATCTCTGGTTCATCCCCTAGCATAATTGCAAAATAACGGCTCAGTTACCTTGCTACTGCAGCACTTTGGATATGCCTCCAGAAAGTTTACCATATATGTAGTTCATCTGATCTTCAAAACCCTCATTTCCTGTAGAAGTTTTTTGCAATTTCTTTTGCTTTCTTCCTGTATTTTCCCGCAACTAAGAGTTGCATTATTATATGTTTAGGGCTGTTAAATCCGGAAGTGAATGATGATACTGGAAAGCAAAGCCCAGCATTCTGTTCCACATTTCGGAAAGTTTTTTATTCGACGTTTTGATTACATCGATATTATCTATCAACTAGGAATCTGAACTCGGAGTATCCAGTTGGCCTATAGGTGGATAAGAATGCTTTTGCCTGAATCAGGTCACTCAACGATTGCCTTGAATCACTCTTTTTAATTATCGGATTCACATCGTCAAGCGCACTAAATTCGATTCAAATGAATAAATTAGTACACAGTCTTTAAGCCCAAAAATTGAACTTTCTTCTACCATTTTTCTCATGTTTTCAAAACCATTGTATTAAAAATAGAGGGTCTCTTAAGTAAAGATTTTTTGGGCAGGATATTTATACCGAAACTCTCTTGTTTCAAGGCAGAATCTCTTACTTTTCGAATATTGAACCTGTAATTCATTTACTGCGATCCCTTCTGCTTACAATATAAGCTGCTGTGATAATTAAACAGCAACCTAGAAGAGTTGAGATATATACTGGATTTTTTAAAATGGCAATGTCAAAGAAGATTCCGGAGACTGGTTCTAAAAGGGCAAGAATACTACCTGTTTGTGCATTTATTCCTGAAATTCCTCTGACGTAGATAACAGCAGCTAATGTAATAGTGAAACCGAACATCATCAGAATATTAAGGTTTTCAATGAAAAGATGGGGAGGAGTGAAAAGTGCAGATGGAAGCATGATGAGGAGACTTATAACAGTAATCCAGAAAGTCTGAATTATACCTGTGTAATCATGCCTCAGGTAACGGATCATGATTATAGTTATACCAAATGATAGCCCTGCCAGCAAACCGAAAATAAGACCTTTCTGGAAATTGGATTCTGTATCCACGCTCATCAGAACTTCTCCTGGGCGGGCAATAAGTAGCACTCCTGTAACGGCAAGAAGAAGTGGTAAAAGGCTTTTTCTACTATTTCTTTCCCGAAGAATCATAGGAGCAAGCAGACTAACATACACAGGAGCTGTATAAAGCAGAAGGACTGCAACGGACATCCCACTATATTTTATAGAAGAAAAGTAGCATATGCCTGTAATTGTATTCAGGAGACCTAGTAAAATTAGGTATCTTCTATTTTTCCTAAATCTAAGCTGGCCCAACCCTCTACGGAACAACAGGTAAATAAAAATCATGCAGAGGCCAAAAAAAGATATTGAGAAAAGGATGGATTCATTAGACATGTCCTGAATATTATTTAGGAAAACGCCTATTGAACCGTAGATTATACTGCTAATTACAACTTCTGAATAGGATTTGTAAGAACCTTCTTTTACAGACATAGTCGAGGATTAAAGGACTGCGAATTTATATTTTTTGGACACGATATAGAATCATAAGTAACACACATTTTGGCAATCGAAGAGTGTGGAAAGAAGAGATTGTTACAAATATGAAAATTGAAAACAATGTTTTACTACAAAACTGTGTATTTTATATTAATTGATGCTTATTTATTTTTTTGCTATTGTGGAGCTAATAATGAGTTTCATCAATAATGTAAAGACTTATCCTAGTTCAGGATCAATCTTCACACGATACATGTCTTGAGTCGGCGTATTCTCCTACTATGGGAATATTCTCTCCGCATATGGGACATGTCTTTTCAGGTGTGATCTCGTATTTTTCAATCGCGAATAAACCGCGTGATATCAACATTTTCCCGCAATTAGGACAGAATGTATTATTTCGCTCACTCCCCGGAACGTTGCCCAAGTAGACATAATTCAATCCCTCCTCATTTGCTATTTGACAAGCTTCCTGCATGGTTTGCACAGGTGTTGGAGAGAGATCTTGCATCTGATACTGGGGATGAAAACGTGTAAAGTGTAGTGGAGTTTCAGGTCCCATATTTTTGTAAACCCACTGTGAAAGCTCCCTGAGCTCTTCTAAGGAATCATTGATTCCAGGAATAATAAGAGTCGTAATTTCGATATGGATTCCCAGCTTTTTTGCAAAGGCAGAAGCCTCAAGTACAGGCCCTAGTTTTGCGCTGGCGACATCGTGATAAAAATTTTCATTGAATGCTTTGATATCAATATTAGCCGCATCTAGATAGGGGGCTATATGAAGGAGAGCTTCAGGAGTCATATACCCGTTTGTCACATAGACTGCTGTAAGTCCTACATTTTTTGCTAATTTTGAACACTCATAGGTGTATTCATGCCAGATTGTAGGCTCATTATAAGTCCAGGCAATTAACCTTGATTTTGTGATAAGTGCCCTTTGTATCAGCGCTTCAGGAGGAATATCCACTGTGAAAGAATCCTCCAGGCAGGCCTGAGAAATCGACCAGTTTTGGCAATGTTTGCAGCGGAAGTTACACCCTATTGACCCAACTGAATAGGCATAAGACCCTGGGTAATAATGATATAGAGGCTTCTTTTCTATAGGATCAATTGCTTCGCTTGATACAGTACCGTAAATAAGAGTGTACAAATTTCCTCCCCTGTTTTCCCTGACCTTGCAAAAACCTCTTTTTCCGGATGAAATTTTGCAACTATGAGCACATAGACTGCAGTGGACCTCATTGTCTTCGAGTTTTTCGTATAACATGGCTTCTTTTATCACATAACTCCCAATTGGATATTGTTTTCAAGGATAATAACAGTTGTTGTCATAATTTTTTGATACATTTTAATATCTTCTGAGATCACCACAATTTACCACTAATCTCACTGACAATTGACGACATCAATGCAAAACTCAGGAAATAAATCAAAATTTTGGTGATTCGAGCATCCACCGTTGCTCACAGCGGGTTGGCCAACAAAATTTTGATTTTTCAAAGCAGTATTCCTACAAACACATAATGTCTTCCCTAACCCTGTTATTCCTTTTCAGGTTTGCCAGTATTAGGATATGTTTCATGGTTGTTCTCTTGAACTGGTACGTCTTTCTTCACAAAGTCCATTCGGAAATTTACCCCACAATCTCAAAACGTTGATAATTTCATATATAATATTTAATACACCAGAGATCCAAAGGCCATGATTCCTTGAAACCTGTCAAGACAACTTTTAAAATAAGAGCAGAAAGCTGTGACTAAAAAGCAACTATTATTTCTTCCATGCTTAAAGCTGTAGAGAGCAAAAGCTTGGGAAAAATATTTTTCTCCCTTAAAATCCCCATTTTTCCTAGGTTCATACGTGATTCAAAAGTATTTTCATGTCTTCTTCGACGATTGTGTTTGGCCTTATGTTGAAATTATCTTCCAGCACTTTGAGAACGTGCGGAGATATACAGGCCGGAAGTGTAGGACCAAGGGTTATGTTCTTTATTCCAAGGCTCAAGAGGGCAAGTAGAACGAGAACGGCTTTTTGTTCGTACCAGGCTATGTCATAGGACACAGGTAGGTCGTTTATGTCCTTGAGACAAAGGCCTTCTGCAAGTTTCTGGGCTATTACCACAAGTGAGTAAGAATCATTGCATTGCCCAGTATCAATAACTCTTGGAATTTCTTTTATATCTCCAAGATCTAGTTTATTGTAGCTATATTTGCCACAGCCTGCGGTCAGGATAACTGTGTTCTTTGGGAGGGTTTTTGCAAATTCAGTGTAGTAAGCTCTCTCCTGGTGCCTTCCGTCGCAGCCTGCCATAACCATGAACTTGTGGATTTTTCCGCTTTTTATCACTTCTATGATTTTACCCGCAACTGATAGGGTTGCTTCGTGTGCAAAGCCATAAACAATTGTTCCGCTTTCCAGCTGCTCCGGGGGCTTAGTTGTTTTTGCTTGTTCAATCAGAGAAGTGAAATCCTTTGAACCATCTTCTTTTTCAGATATGTGAATAAGTCCTTCAAAGCCCACTATTCCTGTAGTGTAAATCCTGTTTCTATAGGAATCTTTTGGCGGGATTATACAGTTTGTCGTCATCAGAATAGGTTCATTGAATTTCTCAAACTCCTCATTCTGTTTCCACCAAGAACTCCCATAATTGCCTACGAAGTTGTCATACTTCTTGAAAGCAGGATATGAATTGGCAGGCAACATTTCTCCATGGGTATAAACATCAACTCCCGTACCCATTGTCTGCTCAAGAAGTTGTTCTAGATCACGTAGATCATGCCCACTAATAAGGATTCCCGGCCGATCTCTCACACCGATATTGACAGCAGTTGGCTCAGGTTTTCCATATGTTTTAGTGTTAGCTTTATCAAGCAGAGCCAAAGTTGAAACATCTCTTTTGCCGTATTCAAGGACAAGGTCAATGAGGTCTTGCAATCCCAAGCTATTATCTGTGATCGAAACCAGCCCTTTTTTTATGAACTCGAAGATTGTTTCGTCCTTATAACCCAGCACATAAGCATGGTGTGAATAAGCAGCCATTCCCTTAAGGCCATAGGTCAGAAGTTCCCGAAGTGACCTTATATCCCTTCATCATGCGTGGAATGAACCGCAACATCCGTGTCTTCTATGCTTTTAGGGGTAACAGTAGCCACAGCAGGGAGATCTTTTTCGGCAGCTAACTTATCAGCAGGAATTTGTGCTATAATCGCGTCTCTGAGATTAAGCTCTTTTATAATAAGTGACTCAATTGCTTTTCTGTCAAAATTAGTATTCGTAAGGGTAGCAAACAAGTTGTCCAATATAAATCTATCTGTTGCTTCCTCATTAAGGTCTTCAGATCTAGCCTTTAGGTTATAGAATGCGATACTTTTGAGAACATAGAGAAGTCTATCCTGAAGGTCTGCAACTTCCCCTTTTTTGCCACATACACCGTTTTTCGTACAACCTTTTGAGTTAAGAGTTTCTTGACATTGATTAAATGACATATTTTTGTTAGCTTTTATTCCGTATACTCCCAGTTTTCCTTTAATTATGTCTCACAAACTAGTTTATCTTCTAAATTATATTAAAATATTATTGTTGTAAAGAAAGGCCTCCTTCTAGTACCGCTACATTTAGAATACTATTTTCCATACGATACCAGTTCATATATAGGAACGAGTTTCGATATGGTTCCCTCAATGATGAAAACTCAATTTTTAGAAACTAGAGCTTGAGATCTATCCCCATGAGCTTTAGGCAGTAGAGCTTTTTCTTCTTGTTCACACTTCATTCCGTTTTCAACGGCTTCCCTTATGGTATATCCAGCCTTGTGCAGGATAGTATCACCTAGCTGAGGATCTTTGTCCATACTTCCGGTACACGGATAAGAGTGATGTGCGCCTGAAATTGTTTCTTTATATCCTGGAATATCGGACCAACCGAGCTTTTTTGCCACAAACCATGTAGAACCGCAGGGAGCATCCCTAATTACCTCTGCTCTTATGAACATCTTTCCATCAGGACTTGTTTTGATCCTAAGTACAGGCTTTCCGAAGCCAAGGTCAACGAAAGAATCTATGATTGATTTTCCGGTTTTTTCAAGTGAACAGAAAGGCCTTGGTCCTTCAAATTCGACTCCCATGACCTCAAGCTCTTTCCTAAGTTGCTCAAGAACCCCACCAGGGGTTTTTTTCGATTCTTCAGCAGGTACAATTACGGCTTTTGCCTTCGTTTTCTTCACGACATTCGGAAGAGCTGTAAGAAGGTCTGGATGGATGCCAATAGCAAGTATCAGGTCACAATCTGGAAACCATGTTGGAATATACTGTTCTGGCTCTTCTATGAATGTGGGGAGGTCTTCAGGAAATTCATGAATTCCCACAATCATGTTNNCAGAAATTGCTCGAGTTAATAAGGTTTTGGATAACTTTTTTCCCAAGTTCACCTGTGTAGAGCACAAGAATTCGCATAGATTTACTCCTTGTAATGTGGCTTTAAAAATCATTTTGTAACTTTTCTTTCGTTGTAGATGAAAATTTTGAATCTTTTTGCATTTCCAACAAAAAAGCTCAAAGAACGGAAACTGGTTTTTGCTGAACTGTTAACGAAGCTATTTACGGAACTGTTAATGCTCAGTTCTTACAGTATTCATTTTTAATGTCAATTCTTTTATCTTTAGGACTTAGCGGTTGAACTGAAAAACAGAACCAGTAAATGTTTAACTGTCGAAGTCTTAATTATTCTAACGAGGCTGCAGGTTCTTGATTTTATCCCGCAACCGCGTAAGTCCTATTCTTATACTATACAATTATTTATTTCAATGTATTAATAATGAGAGTTTCGAAATAGAAATCGGTATTCAAAACTAAACCAACATTTGAATTTAAGATACTAAGATCTTTAAATTCTGGTCAATACCGATCTTCCTTCCAGGAAAATTACGAACATATAAACGCAACCAAAAATCGTGTTGTAGAAAATGTCGTGATAACATCAATCAGAAATTATTGGACGATCAATAGCAACAATGAGATATAAAAGTAGGATACAAAAAGTTAAGATTCTACAGCCTTTTAGATGGGTTACATATGAGATTTGTTTATATTAATATACCTGGAAGTATGGAATCCGGTATTCATAACTCGGGTTGAAAAATCATTATATGTGATTCGAAGATGTATATAAAATTCGTTAAACGATAGCAAATAAATGTAGGGTTCTTTAATTAAGACTTACGCACTTGATGATTAAAATCAATCACAATGAACGTTGTAATTCAAATGCCCAATTTAGACAATTGAAGGTTTAATGCTATAAATTTTTCATTCCAACTAGGTAAGCTTTATAATGTTTAAGAATTGCACGCCATAATTCCGAGTTAAACCGATAACTTTCAATCCTCTCTATTACAATCAATTCTATTTATACTTCTTTGCTTTGTTTTCTATTTGCACTAGACTCGCTCAGTGGTCACAATACATACAAATAGCCTTCTCACAATCTTCATTCTGAAATTTCCACTTCAGTCCCCAGAGTTTAATTACCTGTATTATTTTCACAAAATCCACCCCACTTTCAGTTAGGTAATACTCGGATTTTGGTAGATTTGTCGAGTCGTCGATCTTATTTGCAATCAAGCCTTCTTCTTCTAGTTCTGTCAGCCTTTCCGAAAGTATTTTTGGGGTTATGTACGCGAGCTTTCTTTTTAGCTCGTTAAAACGTTTCTCCTTCTTTTCCTCTTTGTGCAATTCGAGAAGTATATGAATCGTCCATCGTTTCCCAATTATATTCATGGTCTTATAGACTGTGCAGTCTTTCATAGTATAGATATAGAAACTGTTCAAAATATAAATAGATATATCTAATATACTAGTATCAAAAGCATACTTAAAAATAATTTGATTTATAAGATTTATCAAAATAAATATAGTAAAAGTTTTCTAATGCATCTATTCTGGAGTACATCAATAAACATGGGCCTGCAAGTCTGGCCATTGATCAACTAACTTCCCGCAAAAAAGATAATTATTTTGGAATCGATGCGCTAGTATCTAGCAAAAAGATTCATAATCAGTTTACGACTGAGACATTTTGCTTTAGCTACACAAAAACTATCAAGTAGTTTCATTATACAGTAAAATCCAAGATATAAATTTGGAGAAAGGATATAATATGAAAGATAATTTACCAGGAAAAGGCGCAATTGTTCAGAGAGACCGTGAAACATACGCAATCGCCCCTCATCTCCCCGGAGGAATTGTAGACCCTGCAACTCTCAGGAAAATCGCTGATGTCGCGGAAAAGTACGGAGCTGCAGCCCTCAAGATGACTTCTGCTCAAAGAATAGCAATCGTTGGTCTGAAAGAAGAGGATCTAGATAATGTGTGGGCAGATCTTGGTATGAATCCCGGAGCAGCGATAGGGCTTTGCGTAAGGAGTATCAAATTTTGCCCAGGGACAACTTTTTGCAAGCAGGGGAAGCAGGATGCAGTTGGCTTGGGCCTAAAACTCGATGAGAAGTATCACGGAATGCCCATGCCTTCCAAGCTAAAAATGGCTGTATGTGGCTGTCCAAACTCCTGTGCTGAACCTGCTATCAAGGACATAGGGATAATGGGCACTCCCAAGGGATATACCTTGATGGTTGGAGGCTCTGCGGCTGCAGCGCCAAGACTTGCCGAAGTTGTCGCAAAGGAATTATCTGAAGAGGAAGTTCTTGAAGCGGTCGATAAAATATTTAATTTCTACCAAAGCTCAGGCACAAAAAAGAGACTAGGAAAGTACATTGAAGAGATTGGCCTTGAGAATTTCAAAACCCAGGTCAGGCTGTAAAATTACAGTTTTTAGATCGTTAGATCGCTGATATCTGCAATTAAAAAATATTTCAGCCTGTAAACCTTTAATCCCAATAAATTTGGAGTTTAAAATTTTTAAATTCAAACGACTATCTATAGGTCGATAGAGGTTTTTGCTGATAAGGCATAATATTAGACAGATGTCATAATGGAATTACAGAATAAAAAGGGTAGGTCACTATTCAGCCTAGGTAAAACAACATCATTAAACATCTTATTTAATAATTAATGTACAAATTTATTGAATCTATTGTCGTTAATAACAGGAAATCAGCAGGGATGTGCGAATTGAAAATCCTCCCAAGGTTCTCACAGCCTCCTGAATCCTGGAGGTGGAATCTTCGGAGTGTTTGTTATTAAAGTCCAAGGCGACTGAATCCACAGCTTGTTGTAAGACTGAATTACACAAAATGAATTGTATGGTAATGACAAAACAAAATCCTACAAAGATAGCTGTTGTCCATTGTGACATCGTCTCTGAAGCTTGCCCTGCAGTGAGCTGCTTTAAGGCTTTCAACGAGAGAAAATCGCATTTTAAGATATATATGATATAAACGCGCAGATAATCGCTTTTTTTACTTGCGGGGGCTGTTCTGGAAGGATAGTATACCGTCTGATAGATTCCCTAAAAAACAGGATCTTGATGTTGTGCACCTCAGTTCCTGCATGCTTATGAAAGATACTTACCCTAAATGTCCCAATCTAGATAGCATCAAAAAAACTACTATAAATACTTAAACTGTTTACAGCTATATTTTGACATCATTTGAAAATTAATTAATGTTTCTCTCGTAAAATAAGACTCTAAAATTGAGTTCCTCAAACATTTAATATTTTTATATATAATATGTTTTATCAATAGTTCAGAGTATATCTAAAAAGCTGGAAAATGACTAAATTTTTCGTTAT
>PMJC01000445.1 GCA_003157235.1 Methanosarcina sp. | reverse complement strand
TTTAAAGGAACTAGATAGCATACTCCCACCCTTGATTTCCTCTTTATTCTATTTTATCGATCTTATGAATTTTTTGCAACAGAACCATTAAAAGTTAAATCATGTGCAAATATTGGAAAAACATCTTACATATATCCTGAAATATATTTAAAAATATATAGTAATAACTCTTTCAATATATTTTATAACATTTGGAAAGTAATCGTCTTGTAGTCCAATGTAAAATTATGTTTCTTTTCATATGTATCAATAATGCAATTTATAGTCATATTTTCTATTCCAAATTTTGGTTTTTAAACTCGTTGACTATATGATGGTTACACTATGCATTTACCAATGAAAAGTGGATTAAAACGAATAAAAAGAAAATAAAAAGAAGGAGATAATAAAATGTTAAAACAAATCAAAAAGACGCTAGGTATTTTGCTATTAGTTTATTTTTAATGTCCGTGACCGCTGCAGCAGTAAGCGCATGCAGTGCTAACAATCATAACCACAAGTATTGCTCAAGCTGTGCCAAGGATAAATACTCGAGCTGTGCTTAAAAGTGGGTACCCAAAGTCAAATAATAGACTAACTAGTCTATCTTGAAATATTTACATAATTTAAAGTCGATTATAACTCATTTGTGTATTCTATTAAGCGAACACACTGGTATACATTGCTTGGCGCACACCACATGGCTATTTGTTTGCAATCTATACCATTATCTGTTATTGCCCCTTATATTCACATATCCTACCGAGTATCCATCACTCTCTTACTTTCTATAATATACAGTTACCCACTTAGTTATTTTAAATTAATTATACAACAAATAGTTTGTGAATAAAATTCACTTCAGCATAAAATGTTTTAAAATCAAACTGTGTTTATATATTAATTATGTATTGGTACGTATAACACTTGTGTTATCACTACCGGTTTCTGCAACGATCCCTACCTATTTATAGTATCCATCTTTTTAGTTTCCTGCTACTTTCTGCCAGTACAACTTCTGAGCAATTCTGGATCAATATTAGGGGCTTCTAAAACTGGAAAAATTAATCAGTTTCTTATTCTCATAAAGAACCCTGATATTCAACCTATTTTTAGGATGTATATCGAGAATATCCTTGCTACTTCTGAGCTGAATATTTTAAAAAGGCTTAAAGCTCTCGAAACTAGGCTGGAAATTAATGATTATCCAATCCCCATCAGTACCTTGCCAAGAGCTGATATCAAAAGTCCAATAGTAAGCCAGCTAAGAATTCCTTCAAAAGCAACCCATTTTCTAAAGTTATTTCTGGGATGCCAGGATGCTAACTTATAAAAGTAAATGTACCGATGCTAAAGTAAATGAGATCAGATAATGTAGCTTTTTGGGTCGGATCTTGATCATTTACAATTCCAGAGTTCTTCAAAAATAATCCAAAAGGTATTATAGTATTACTTTTTTCTTCCAATGTGCATTCCAAGATAAATGAATAGGTATTTTCCTGTATCTGTTTATTTTCAAGGATATGGGATTTGCATATATACCTGAAAATAAAAACATGACGGCAATCCCAAAAATAATAATATGAAGTGGTTTTACCCCAAAATCACAGGTGAGCCAAGAAAGAAAATTCTTTTTTTAGATCCGCCGATCGGTAGTTATGATATACAATATATGCGTAATTATCTTGACCTATCCTATTATAATAATTAGCAAAAATATGAACATTGGTTTTACCCGAAGTGAGATTATCAGGTTTTGTTGGCCCTGAGAAATCGGCAGTTTCTACAAATTTTGCCATACAAAAGTTAGCAGAATTATTAAAAGTCGATCCATCGAAGTAAATAGAATTCTGAAAAATCGAGTTATTGAAGTAAGAATAATCATTAAAGCTCACGTGATCGAAAAGAGCATAACCATTAAAATTCGAATTATAGAAGTAAGCAGAATTATTAAATTTCGCCTCACTAAAATAAGTATAATTACTAGAAGTACCAAAAGTCGAATTATAGAAGTAAGCAAAATTATTAAAATTCGCACGCTTGAAGCTAGTATCATTACCATAATTACTAAAAGTCGAATTATGAAAGTTAGCATCATTCTTAAAATTCGAATTATAAAAGTTAGCATCATTCTCAAAAGTCGAATTATAGAAATTAGCATCATTCCTAAAATTCGAATTAAAGAAATTAGCACGATAATTAAAAATCGAATTATAGAAATAAGCAGAATTATCAAAAATCGAATTACAGAAGTTAGCACCATTCTTAAAATTCGTCCCATTGAAGTCAACAGAATTATTAAAAATAGTTCTCTTAAAGGAAACAGCATTGTTAAATTGCGCATTTGAAAAATTAAATTTCTCTTTAAAAGTTGAGTTTTCGATTGAGATGTTGCTCTTAATAACACTTAAATTTTCAGTGGATCCTTCTTTTTTGTTTATTTCTCTGCAAGATCTACCATCTGTTGGATTAGGAACAGTTTTAGGTTCTACATTACTTGCGTTTAATTCCTCGACTATGTTGCAGTTCACAAGATTAACATCGTCACCTTTCTAAATATGTTCGAAAATATCACTAGCGTAAACGGTTGTATTAATTTTTGTGTATTCAGTTGCAACTTCTGTGTATTCAGTTGCCTAAACTACAGTAGACAGTAAGGAAAGTACCAAGGTTATAACAGAATTCAACAGACCCAAGCTCTGGCTTTCATTTATACATCTGGTTAATGCATATAGCTTCTATTTTACCTATATAATTATGTATATATATTATTTTCCTAGTTGTTTACTATTATTCATTATAAATTAAATTAATTTTTAAGCTACTGCCACATTGAGAAAATAAGTAGCATCTTTGAGTACATCTAGGGAAAGTGAGCTCAAGAGACAAAAAGAACAACGTTTGGATTTTACCAATATTACATATATTTTATCAAAAAATATGTATTCCTCTGAATTAAAGCAATATATGGCTTCTAATACTAGCTAAAATGAAAAAAATGCAGAGATTTAGTCACAAAAAACCTGTGCATCACTAGAAGCTATAAATCTTGTTCTTGTGGTAAAGAAAATGGGTGCAGAATCAATCAGAATTCACAAAACTTTCAGTATGATGCTAATTAAGGGGATGATTAAAGGTATACCTAGTATTTCTGTATTTATTGGAACATTTGGGAATTATGCAGTATAGGAAACAGCTTGTTGAGAATACTTGTATATAATCATTTTTTCATAATTTTTAGTTCTCAATACAAACATTTATTCGTTAATTATGTTTGCTAAGAATTGCGGATAAAGATGCTGTGATTATTGGGAGTAAAAATGTCGTGATAAAAGTACTGATTGTTTTGATATCAAATCTTTTATGGTTTATTTCTTTTATTTTTCTTTCTTCTCTTTCAAGAAGATCCAGAATTAGTTTCAATTCTTCAAGATCTTTTTTATTGTCATTATATTTTTTGTTAGAACTAATTTCAATTATTTTGTCATAAGTTTCCTTAGACTTAATATTTATTTTTAGGAGTTCTGATTTTATACCTCGGTCAATTAAGTTTCGAATTATCTATTGTGTTATTATAAAAAAAAACACATCTAAAAGAAGCATCAGAATTAATATAATCATCGGATATGTAATTGGTATATGTCGGGCAAATACATTATAAAAGTCAATTGGTCGTAGAGTTTCGATCATGAACAGTGTTATAAATATGAAATAGCTACTCACAATCAATAGAATAAAAGCGCTCAGGGGCTTAAGTCCGCCGGTTTCATCAATGTTAAATACATTGATACTTATCGAGTATTTTTCCCTTAATTCATTTACAATCAAGTATAGTTCGATCATTATCCAGATAATTATCGCCATTAAAATAAGTACCAAGTACAAAACTATCTTATTGATTATATCAAGCAGTAGCGCCCAATAATTATTAGGTTCATCTGGAAAAAAGTAAGGGCATATATGATAGAGTTTACATCCCCATATGTTATGTAACTCGAGTATTACAAAGGGAATGAACAAAACAACTATTGTTAAGTAAGATAGCCAATATTTGAGAAATCTTTTCTCGAAATCCTGTGAAAATATTTGATACTGCCCACTTGGAAATAGCGAATTGTGTCGTCAAGCTTCACGAAAACACCGGGATTTCCCGTGAAAACTTCGGCCACATGGAACGACTGCGACAAGAAGCGCTGAATTTTGCGTGCGCGGGCGACCGTGAACTTGTCTTCTTCCGACAGTTTATCCATGCCGAGAATGGCGATAAT
>PMJC01000184.1 GCA_003157235.1 Methanosarcina sp. | reverse complement strand
AGTTTATCAACTGCAGTATATAGTTTTTTAAAGGGGATATCTCTCTTAGTCATAATTGTCCACTACCATTACAACCATGCCTGGATCTGCAAGTGCCAATTATAAACTCAGCCATTCTATGAACATGTGATATCTGTAGAAGTAACAAATATTTTTCATGAATAGTCAGCTCCATAGCAGGAGCCCATACGAGATGGTTATATATATAATTTTCTACAAACTGTCTTTACAATTTCAGGTTCTACAATCCGATTTTGAGTTAAATATCTATTACTCGTTTACACTATTTGATAGTTAGAGAGAATTTCGATAAAATCCTATACCTTTGAATATTGGCTAGTTTAAATCCTGAACATTAATTTGTACTAATGAAAACTTTTAATGATTTACTCTTAAAGAAGAATATAAACGTTTTAGTCAGTTGGATACAAACTTGCTGAGATTGATTTCTTTAATTGATTGGAGATCTGTTAGTATCATTTTTTCATCCATGTCTTTGAACAAAACAGCTTAATGAGGAGACCTAAATCTGAGATCATCTTTATGATTAAAATGATTGGTTCGCAGAAATGGCATGACGATTTTGAACTTGAGAAACAAATTATTGATCGAATTTAATTAGAGAAATGTTTTGGTTTTCCTGAGTACATGCCAAAAAGTACCGCAGTCTGATCATTCAGAAAAAGAATTGTTGATAACTGCAAAGAAGCAATAAATATGGTGATAATTGAAAAGCCAACTTAATTACCTTGTTTGAAAATGAAAAAGAGAATGATTCAAGACGCTACTTTTATTCATTTAGTTATGGGGTATGCAAAAAAGGATAAACCTCAAGAAAATAAATCAAAGACGATGAGATGAAGTACACATTTAAAAAGAACATATATACTTACAATCATCATTTAATTAGGCTATAAGAAGTAAATCTATTTTTGAAATCATCGATTACGAATTAGTGAAGTATTCCAATTTCTAGATTTTTCCAGAAGTTATTTTTCCCATAATTTATTTGCCTTCACCCCATCGCTGATAAATACAGTTTTCGATCCCCAACATATCAAGAGCTCTTCCCACCATTATATCTATTAGATCTTCGAGGGTTTTAGGCTTTGAATAGAAGCAGGGGCAGGCTGGAAGAATGCTTGCTCCTGCCTTTTTGGCCTGAAGCATATTTTCAAGATGTGTGAGACTAAGCGGAGTTTCTCTAGTCATTAAAATAAGCTTCCTCTCTTCTTTAAGACAAACTTCTGCGGCCCTCGTAAGAAGATTGTCAGATATCCCGTTTGCTACTGCACCAAGAGTTTTCATGCTGCATGGAGCAATAACCATTCCTGCTGTCCTATAAGAGCCGCTTGCTATCGGAGCTGAAAAGTCTTTCGGGGAATAATTCCAGGTTGCAAGCTTTAACACCGCTGAGGGAGTGTAATCAGTTTCGAGTTCTATTATCTGATTTGCAACATCGGTCAAAATCAGGTGAGTTTTAATCCCTTTTTCTGCCAATATTTCAAGAAGGCGGATTCCATACCGAACCCCTGAGGCTCCACTAATTCCCACCGTTATTTCTACCATCAGTTTCGTCCTGTTAGTTTTGTCTTTTCACATAAGTGATCAAATCTTCTACCATTTCACATGCGACTGAAACTATATTTTTGATATCCTCATGGTTGATATTATCCTTATGGATGCCAGCAATAAATATAGTTGTTTTCTTCGTGGCTATGCTAACCTGTCTTGCACCTTTCAGGGCAAGCTGTTCTTCCCTATGGCCAGGTATTGTTATCACCGAAGAGCTTGCTCTTTGGCTTTTTTCATCAAAAAAACCTATGGCAACAGCTCCGACATGATCCCTCCCTCCTGTAAGAGTCACAAGGTAGTCATTTCCAATCTTCTTTGCATTAAGTACTATTTCAATACTTCCTACATTACGTTTAATCCAAAACAAAATTCCTACACCAGCATCTTTAGCTTTTGATTCTATGCTTAATTATGCTTGTTATATATTTTGTTAGAAGTCCATTAATCTACGTCTTTTAAAGTTTTGAGCTCTGCTTGAAAAATTCCTATTTTTTGTTTATTACTTATGAAATGCGGAAAATCATAAATACCCCTTCCTTTAGGTAAGGGGATGAAGTGACTCCTCACCTTTTTTTGTTTTAGTTTAACCCTCTAAATCAGCGCTTTTTCTTAAAATAAGTTTTTTTTGGAACATTGTAAGAAATGTGTCAAACCTCTGACTGGAATGTGACAAGCATTGGAATTAAACAACTTTAGCCATGGCTATAATCAGATCACCTACCACATAGTTTTAGTACCTAAGTATCGAGAAAACATACTCTATAATAATCGAATTAAAAAGTATTGCCATTTACATTATTTTTATGAAACAAATATACAAAATTCATACTTTGGGAATGGTAAAAGATCATGTTCACTTATTTTCTAGAATCCAATCCAAGCAAATGTCTATCAACTGTAGTTCAATACTTAAAAGAAGGTAGTTCTTACAGATTTTCTAAATTTCATCCTTGACTGAAAAAACGACATTTGTATGGAAGTCTATGATCAAGTAGAATTTTTATTAATCCGTTGAAAGTGTGCCTTCTAGCATAATAAAAACTATATTCAGAGATATGGGGGGAAGCCGACAGCAGAGTTTGGATAATCTAGATTAAAGAGGATCTAGATAAACCCCTGATTTTCACGAGTCAAATATATACCATCTATAAAAACAGAACGAAATTTAGGGATTTGTCGAAAT
>PMJC01000131.1:302-5488 GCA_003157235.1 Methanosarcina sp. | reverse complement strand
GATATAACATCTACCCCTGTTTTGGCATAAACTTCAAGGTTTGCCTGAGAAATCCTTCCAGATGCTTCAACAATTACTGAGTCTCTAAGCCCTTTTTCCTTAAGTAACCAGAGAGTTTCCAGAATTTTTTCAGGTTGCATGTTATCCAACATGATAATGTCAGCTCCGAGCTTTGCAGCAAGTAAAGCATCTTCTTCCGACTCCACCTCAACTTCTATTTTACGAGTGAAGCTGTTTTTTCGGGCTGCTTTAATTGCAGCTTCAAGTCCCATCAGTTTTAAGTGATTGTCTTTAATCATGATCAAGTCTGAAAGGTTAAACCTGTGAGGATCTCCTCCACCAGCAATTACAGCCAGTTTTTCGAATTTTCTTAAGCCTGGTGTGGTTTTTCTAGTACATGCCACCCTTGTAGTGTCCGAATGCTTCCTTACTATATCCATGCAAGCTCGAGTAAGAGTTGCAATCCCGCTAAGATGCCCAAGGAAATTTAATGTAAGTCTCTCTGCCCTAAGAATGGACACTGCTCCTCCAGTTAGCTTGAAAACGATATCTCCCTTTTTGAGACTATCCCCATCTTGAAGGGTTGTTTTAGCCTGAATTTCAAGATAGCAGAAAATTGATTCAGCTTCTTTAATCCCGGCAACAATACAATCTTCTTTTGTGGAAATAATAGCTTCTGCAGATCTGTCAGGCACAATAGTGCACGAGACGTCATCGTACCCCGTATCTTCTTCGATAAAATTTTCAATCTCTTTGATAAGCATGAACATTACCCATCTACTTTATGCTACTCAAATTCATAAAGTATATGGGTGCTTTTCTGCATACTTTTAATGTTAACATGAGTTAAAACGAAAGGTAGGGAAAATTTTATGAATCAAATTGCGTACAGCCNNTCTGAGATTCCGTAATATGGTGTTCTAATTGTTCAGAGGTCACATATACAAAGGATCGATAAAAATATCGTTTAACTATAGGACTCTCATCACAATATAGTGATTCCAATTAAAAATAATATTTAAAAAGTCTGTAAGAACTACCCCACTTCAAGTATTGAACTACCTCTTATAGAGATTTGCTTGGATGGAATTCCAGGAGTAAGTAACATTATCATCTACAAACTTCCATAGCATGAACTTTGTAGCTCTGCTTCGTGCAAATAGTGGTAAAAGTAGACACTAAATCCTCTTTAATTTTATTGTTGCAGAATTATTGTATTGATACTTAGGCATCAACACCATGTGATAGATGAATTGATCATAATCATGTCAAAGGCTGTTAAATTCCAATGCTGTTTCACCTCTGACAATTGTACCAAAGACAACATAACTTTACAAAGAAATGATGATTTAGATGTTTGAACGAAAATAAAAAAATTTGAAGGTTCACATAATCTCTAATCTAAAGGACAGGGTATTCTTGATCCTCTGAACTCCTAAGTAATAACAGAGATGAAAATGCTCAGCAACAGAAGATTTAAGGAGGGGAAACAGAATACAAGTACTCCAACCTCTAAATTGGAGAGTTTTTAATATTTTCTGGGATCAAAAAATTTATCATCATTTATTGCATTCTGAGACCGCAATAAATCAAAGCCCCCCAAAAAATCTCCGTAATTATGAAACTTAGTATTAATGGTCAAAAATATTTGTTATTTATAAGGAGTTTGGAATGCTGAAAATAGGAATTATCGGTTGCGGATTTATTGGTTGCCATATTTGTAGAGCTATTGATAATGGAGCGGTTGATGTGGAGCTTCATGCTCTTTTCGACTCTTCTGAGATTAAAGCTCTTGAACTTGTAGCTTCCCTGAAAAGATACAGTCCAGCATATATGAAGATTGAAGAACTGTTATACAGTGTAGATCTTGTCATAGAAAGTGCCTCTCAAGATGCTGTGAGGTCCATAGTGCCACAGGCGCTTGAAGCAGGGCGTGACGTGATGGTCCTGAGTGTAGGTGCTTTGGTGGACGAGGAACTCAGAACAAAACTTTTTAAACTTGCAAAACAGAATAACTGCAAGCTATATTTCCCTTCAGGTGCTGTTGTTGGTATCGACGGAATAAATTCCGCTTCGGCAGCTGGGATCTCATCAATTACCCTGACCACCATAAAACCTCCTTCAGGTCTTTCAGGGGCTCCATATATCGCAAATATGGGAATTGAACTTGAAAAGATCAAAAAAGAAACCGTAATTTTTGAAGGATCTGCCTCATACGCCGTCAAAGCCTTTCCAGCAAATGTAAACGTGGCAGCAACAATAAGCCTTGCAGGTATAGGATTTGAGCGGACTAAAGTGAGAGTAGTTGCCGATCCTACCCTAGCCCGAAACGTGCATGAAATTACTGTAGAAGGAGAATTCGGCAAGTTTTTCACAAGAGTCGAAAATCTCCCTTCTCCGGAAAACCCTAAAACCAGCTATCTTGCAGCTCTCTCTGCAGTTTCCACCCTTAGAAAAATTTTGAATCCAGTTAAAATTGGAACCTGAAATGTTTAAGTCTTTGAAATTAACTTGCCTCTCAATCTAGCATTCTTAGTCAAAAATTGGGGTTTATTGAAATCCTCTTGAATTTATAACATATTAAATAATTGTGTAATAATTAAGTATAGATCTTTTAAAAATAATAAAAAATTATAAAAAAGATTATTTTAGAAAATATCTAACAGAAACTAAAACTATGCAATCTCATTTCCAGTCAAAAATTGTTTTTACTAAGTACCCGTTTTTTAATTACTCTTTGGGATCTATTATGATAATGATTACTTAATACACACATAGAATCATCTGAAATTATTTTATTCGCAAATTGTTCAGTTCCGTAATTTATGCATATTATTATCCTCAATCTAGTGCATATCACCATAATACCGCTTGCATTAAATTCAAAACAGTACCTATTACAAATTTCAAGGAAGATTATGCTCTAAATAGAGGATGATGTAATCATCGAAATAAATATTTTAAGGTACTTCATCAAAAAAATCATGTTAGATCTCAGTTTATATATACTATTTTTGCATGAAGTAGTTCCATTTTGTAATGTATAGGTAGCTTAAAATATAACTCAGTTGGTTAATAATGGTTGTCAGGAAATTCCATCTATATAGTAAGTAACTGGGTATTCGCTTGAAATAATTAAGAACTCCTGGATACTATCAAAAATAATAGTGCCTTAAAAATGGTATACTTTGAAAAGTGGGATAATATACCGTTGGTAGTGTCACAGATTTTGTTGTGAAGTCAAAATTAAATTTGAGAGGATTCCATAAACCTATGATTTCCAGAAGTTATTTATATACAATTTATAAGCACATGACGAAATACTGGGGTTCATCGAAATCTTCTTTAGTGTACTTTATGCAATTTGGTTCTTCATATGTGTTATTTCCTTTCTCATAACTTTTTGAGAGTTGTAATTTTGCAGGAAAAATCTATACACTGTCATATTTTTGCAGTTTAAACATAGAGTTCAGAGGGATCCTTCGGGAATTCCTTTTTTCCAAGTTTCACAAGGACATTTTCGAAATCCTTACATGTTACTATCTCTCTGTCTTCAATAATTGCTTGGTGTAGAGCTGATTTCAAGACCTTCTCTACAATATCCCTGCCTGAAAGTCCTTTCGTTTTCTTTGCAAGGGCCTGGAAATTACAATTTTCTACTTGCAAGGGGAAGGTCTTCAGATTTGATTCGAATATTCGAAGGGCTTCCTCTTCTCTTGGGAGAACAAATTCGATCTCTTCTTCGAACCTGCTTCTTACAGCAGAGTCAAGTGAGTAAATCCTGTTTGTGGAACAAATTGTACATACCCCTTCACGTTCCATAATACCATCCATCTCTGTTAGAAGCGCATTCACGATTTCACTCACATCCCCTCTTAATTCTTGGAATTTTCGGTCCAGAGCTATAGCATCAAGTTCATCTATGAATATTATACAGGGAGCCATCTCTTCTGCCCGGTCATAAAGCTGATGAATCTGGCGGGCTCCATCTCCTACATATTCTCCAATAAGCTGGGTAGCTTTGACAGGAATGATGAGAACATCGGTCTTGTTTGCGAGGGCTTTTGCAAGCATAGTTTTTCCGGTTCCTGAGGGTCCAAAAAAAAGGATGTTTCTTGGAGCCCATTTTCCAAAACGTTCGGGATCTTCCAGGAATCTTTCTATCAGCCTACACTTCTGTTTTGCAAGCTCCTGTCCAATTACATCTTCAAATTTAATGCTACCCTTTATCTCTAACGTGGAAGGAAAACCGTTTTTTTCTTCAGTT
The DNA here is from genome assembly GCA_003157235.1 of Methanosarcina sp. GTDB lineage: Archaea > Halobacteriota > Methanosarcinia > Methanosarcinales > Methanosarcinaceae > Methanosarcina. Next base: position 1,221 of record PMJC01000131.1, on the reverse strand, counting down.
ACAATAATCGAGGTTGAATTTCCTATTATCGATTCTGCAGGTTCCACTTCTATAATTCGGTAAGCAAAATCTGGAAACATTCGTCGGTCAAAAAGATAATCTCCCTTACGAGCAATATGCCCATTCCACTGTTCTCGAGCATAAAATTCAAAAACATCCCTATTTTCAATTACAGGATATTCTTCCATCATGCCGCTTAAGGGATAACCTTCAGGCTTAAGGATCAGAAGCTCAGAGGTATATTTTTCAAATTTGGGATTACTTTCACGAATTTTTTTTGCGTTCACTCTTTGTGAGACAGGTCGCACTTTGTTATCAACTCGGATGCTTTTCTATACGTCTATAGTAATCCGAAAAGCTAATAAAATTAACCCTATTAACCATTTTGGATATTCGACTGCAAAAGCCCTACCTTATCTTAAATCTGCAAAAAGTTTATTCCAAAAAATTCACATCAAAGCATTCTAAGGCACTTATTCATCGATCTATTATCAGGACTCTTATATCAATATATACAGTAATAGTCATTTATAAATATAGATCTCCTGAGGACATCAGATACAGTAGTTCCGATTTGCTGTAGTTCCTAATGACTACTCTTATTAGTTTCCAACTTTTTCTCATATTTTACAGGAGAAAATTTCATCAATACATCTCAATTTCATTTTTTTACAACCGCTGCTAGAAAATTCAATATTTTAGGCTCTGAAGTAGGAATTGTACATATTTCTGCTAAAACTATTTTGTGACTTTTTTGGTAATATTTTTGAGTTTATATATTAATATGGAACGAAGCACTAGGTCCAATATTCTGCAAAGTTCGACTTTTTATTTCACTTTACCAATCAACCGGGTAAAACTTTATTAATAAATGCTAACAGCAGTTTGAAATCAATATTTACTTAACACTATTAAAAAT
>PMJC01000131.1:0-279 GCA_003157235.1 Methanosarcina sp. | reverse complement strand
ATTTTGATTACTAATTGATGAAAAGTGAAAAAAAACAGAATCAATAAATGAAAAAAGCATAATCAATAGCCGACAGTTATCTAAAATCAGTCAATCGAAATTTGTTAATTGAATCCTACTTAACATGGGGATTGATACTGTTTTGTTGACTGAATAATAAATATCTAAAAGAAAAAATAGTAGGTTTTTCAAGAAGAATCAAAGGATATATAATTAGATGAGGTTTTATTGCATTTATTTTTAACTCTTTCAGAGTTCAAGAGGATTATAAACAAAAAA
>PMJC01000049.1 GCA_003157235.1 Methanosarcina sp. | reverse complement strand
GGTTCCTGGATGTAAGAGAAAAGATGGGTGAATTTGACGTTCTACATGGGCACGATTGGCATCCGGTAAATGTCCTCTGCAGGATAAAAGCTCAGTTCGAGCTGCCCTTTGTACTAACTTTTCACAGCACCGAATGGGGGCGTAATGGAAATCTTTACGGAAACTGGTGGGAGGCAAAGGAAATATCTCATCGGGAGTGGCTTGGAGGGTACGAATGCTCTGCTGTGATCACGACCTCGACAATATTGAAGGACGAAATTCAGCAAATTTACAAAATTCCAGATTACAAGTTCTGGGAGATTCCTAATGGCATAAATGTGGGAAAAATAAAAAGAAAAATCGATCCAGGAACTGTAAAAAGGCACTATGGCATTCATCCCTGTCTTCCAGTTGTGCTTTTCACTGGAAGGATGGCATATCAGAAAGGGCCTGACTTGTTGGTTGAAGCCGCAGCAAGAGTCCTGAAAAAAAAGAATGCACAGTTTGTAATTATCGGAGAGGGAGGAATGCGTTCTCACTGTGAATATCAAGCTAATAAGCTTGGAATTGGCAATTCCTGCAATTTTCTTGGATATGCTCCGGATGATACCGTAATAGACTGGTTTAATTCATGTGACCTTGTGTGTGTACCTAGCAGAAATGAGCCTTTCGGAATTGTTGTGCTTGAAGCTTGGGATGCAAGGAAACCAGTAGTTGCAAGCGATGCAGTAGCTCTTGTGGAGAACTTTAAGACAGGTGTTATTGCTCATAAAGAACCCTCTTCTATTGCCTGGGGACTCAATNNTAACTGGAAAACAATAGCTGAAAAGACTTTGGAAGTATATGAAATAATAATTGAAAAACAAGATCCATAATGAAAGCCGAGATAGGACAAACTCAAATGAAGAAGTTGATGTGAGAAATAAGCCTGAATTAAAATTTAATAATTAATCTTATTCTAGATTTTTTACATTCAATCATTTTGAGCATGTCTGAGTAGGGAGAAAGCATGGATCTGGAGTCTATTTATGGAAAAAAATGTGATACTCAAAATTGAAGAAATAAAGGATTTACCTGCAGATGGCCTCTTTAAAAAACTTGATTCAAGCAACAAGGGACTTTCTTCATCGGAAGCTGAGAACCGGATTAAGCAGTATGGTTATAATGAACTTTCCGAAAAGAAGACCAACCCACTTATAAAATTTTTAAGCTATTTCTGGGGCCCCATTCCCTGGATGATCGAAATAGCAGCTGGAATTTCAGGTATTATCCATCGATGGGAAGATCTGGTGATAATCTCCTTACTCCTGGTCTTAAATGGGGTTGTGGGGTTCTGGCAAGAATACAAAGCTGACAATGCTATTGAACTCCTTAAGCAAAAAATGGCACTGAATGCCAAGGTACTTAGAGGAGGAAAATGGGTCCAAATACCTGCACGAGAACTGGTTCCAGGAGACGTAGTCCGTATACGTTCAGGAGATATCGTGCCTGCAGACCTTAAACTCTTCGAAGGAGAATATCTGCAGGTAGATGAATCAGCTCTTACAGGGGAATCCCTGCCCGTAGAAAAAAAATCTGATGGTATTGCCTATTCAGGATCCATTATCCAGAAGGGGGAAATGACCGCACTGGTTGTGGTTACTGGAATGGATACCTATTTTGGAAAGACCACCAGACTAGTGGCCAATGTTCAGACCAGAAGCCACTTTCAAAAAGCGGTCCTCAAAATAGGGAACTACCTGATCGTCCTTGCAGGCTGTATCGTTGCAATTGTATTACTTATAGAAGAGCTTTTCAGACACACTCCTTTTTTGGAAACTCTCCAGTTTGCTCTTGTGTTGATCGTAGCTGCAATTCCGGTAGCTCTACCTGCTGTAATGTCAGTTTCAATGGCTGTTGGAGCCACTGAACTTGCAAAAAAAGGAGCTATTGTCAGCAAACTGGTCTCTATAGAGGAGATGGCCGGGATGGACGTTCTATGTTCAGACAAAACCGGCACAATAACCCAGAACAAAATAACATTATCCGAATTCGTACCTTTTGGAAACTTTAAGGAAAACGACCTTCTGCTCTATGGCTCGCTGGCCTCAAGAGAGGAGGACAACGACCCGATTGATAATGCCATTCTCCTGAAGGCAAAGGCTTCAGAACCCCTTAAAACAAAAATAGAAAGTTATAAAATCAAGGAGTTCAAGCCATTTGACCCCGTTATAAAGCACACAGAGGCTACGGTTGAAGGGCCTGAAGGAAAGTTAAAAGTTGCCAAAGGTGCTCCCCAGATTATTCTGGACATGTCAAGCAATAAAGAAGAAATCGGGCAGAAAGTAAAAGAAAAAGTAGATTCTCTGGCTTCAAAGGGGTATCGTGCCCTTGGAGTGGGTGTGGAAGAGGCCGGAAAATATAGGTTTGCAGGGCTTCTTGGACTTTATGATCCACCACATAAAGATTCTGCAGAGACTATAAAGACAGCAAACTCCCTAGATGTGAAAGTTAAAATGATAACTGGTGATCACATAGCTATTGCCAGGGAGATAGCAGACCAGGTAGGATTGGGCACGGACATAATTACAGCTGCAGACTTCGAAGGAAAATCCGATTCTGAAGCCCAAGAAGTTGTAGAGAAGGCGGATGGATTTGCCCAGGTCTTTCCAGAACACAAATACCGGATTGTCCAACTCCTTCAGAAAAAACATATTGTTGGTATGACAGGTGATGGAGTAAATGACGTCCCTGCTCTGAAAATGGCTGATGCGGGAATTGCTGTTGCAGGGGCTACAGATGCTGCAAAATCCGCGGCAGATATAGTGTTTACAATTTCAGGTCTCTCGGTCATTATTAATGCAATAAAGGAAAGTCGCAAGATATTCCAGAGGATGAAGAGCTATTCCATTTATAGAATTGCCGAAACTATACGGGTACTTTTTTTTATTGCAACTACAATAATTGTGTTTAACTTATATCCTGTAACTGCTATAATGATCGTTTTGCTTGCCCTTTTCAACGATGCTCCTATAATGGCCATTGCATATGACAATGTGAACTATTCCCAAAAACCAGAAAAATGGAACATGCACGAAGTCCTGATAATGGCCACATTTCTGGGAATCATAGGTGTGATTTCTTCTTTCTCAATATTCTATATAGGAGATAGGATTCTTCACCTCAGTGCTGGCATACTGCAGTCTTTTATGTTCCTGAAACTTGCAATAGCTGGGCACCTGACCATATTTGTTGCCCGTAACAGGGGACCTTTCTGGTCCCCTCCTCCAGGAAAGCTCCTTTTTTGGTCTGCAGTGATTACGAAATTGCTGGCAACTTTAGTTGTAGTATATGGACTCTATGTGTCCCCCATAGGATGGAAACTGACAGGTTTTGTCTGGCTCTACGCACTGATAGCTTTTGTTATAACGGATTGGATAAAAGTGAGGTTCTACAAGCTGCTGGATCATCACTGATTGATTTTTAAAAGATGGAAAATAGAGATAAATCGGGATTTAATAAATATGACCAAATCAATGGTCTGCCAGCCCGGTAAATTTAGACTATGCTTTGAATTGATTAGAAAAAAAATTGAACAGGACAGGATGACAAATGGTTAAAGCAAAGATTGCAGTAAACGGTTACGGAACCATAGGAAAAAGAGTTGCAGATGCTGTTAGGGCTCAGGAAGACATGGAAGTTATCGGAATTTTCAAGACAAAGCCTAATTATGAAGCTGCAGTAGCCAATCAACTAGGGTACGATATATATGCACCTGCTGAAGACATCGAAGCTTTTGAGAAAGCAGGAATACCTTTAGCAGGGACAATTCGAGAAATGATCGGAAAAGCCGACCTTGTTGTGGACGGCACTCCAGGGGGGATTGGGGAAAAAAATAAGCCTTTATATGAGAAAGCCGGAGTAAAAGCAATTTGGCAGGGAGGAGAGAGTCATCAGCTTGCAGGTTTTTCCTTTAATGCAGTCAGTAATTATGATAAGGCTCTTGGTCGTGACTTTGTGAGGGTTGTCTCATGCAATACCACCGGACTCTGCAGAGTAATATCCCCGATAGACAAGGAACTTGGGATAAATAAGGTAAGGATAACTATTGCAAGAAGGGCTGTCGACCCCAACGACATAAAAAAGGGGCCTGTTAATGCAATTGTACTTCACCCAGTGACACTTCCGTCCCACCATGGACCTGATGTAAAGAGTGTGCTTCCAAACATCAATATCACATCTGCAGCGCTGATAGTTCCGACAACTCTAATGCATCTGCACACTGTAAATATGGAAGTTAACACCGATTGTACTACAGAAGATATCAAAAAAATTTTCGGTTCCCAGTCCAGAATTCGTTTCGTAGGGCAGGGTATTACTTCAACCGCCGAAATCATTGAAGTTGCCAGGGATATAAAGCGTCCTAGAAATGATATGTGGGAGAACTGTATCTGGCCTGAATCTATAACAGTGAATGAGAAGGAACTCTACTTTTTCCAGGCAATCCACCAGGAATCTATCGTAGTTCCCGAAAACGTGGACGCTATCAGGGCCATGATGGAACTGGAGAGTGACAGCGCGAAGTCAATCGAGAAAACAAATAAAG
>PMJC01000404.1 GCA_003157235.1 Methanosarcina sp. | reverse complement strand
GTTAACATTAATAAGTCAAAATTACTATCTATGGGACTGGGTTTTTTGTTTTTTCTGTATTGGTCTCTGAGTTAAACAATAAAACCAATCTTATAAAATTCAATGCTATGAGTGTGCTTTGCGTATTTTGCCCTATAATTTCAGGGTTTGACCGACTTTTGCAATGTTATATGATGTGCAACAATGTACAAATTTAACATACATTTATGAAGTTTGATATTTGTTGAGTATCATAAGAAAGGATCCATGCCTATAGGACGAACCATAAAACAAGGATAGACACATGAAAATTAATAGGTTACGACACAATTGAGATACATCATAAGGGACATCGAGAAGGTGTCGAAAATGCTATAGATTGATATAACTGTATCATTTCGCGCGGTTCGTCAATTCCAATCTGTTCTCCATGACTCAACAAAAGCACTCTATCGCAAAAACGCTGTACTGTACTCAAATCATGGCTGATATAAACGACTGTTTTGTCCATTTCCCTGTATCCTTCGAAAATTTCAAAGCATTTTCTTTGAAAATCAAGGTCGCCTATGGCAAGGACTTCGTCCAGTAGAAGGATTTCCAGTTCTATTTGAACTGCTGTTGAAAATGCCAGCCTTACTATCGTTCCACTGAAAAAATTTTTGGTCTTTGTATCCTTGAAAAGAGTTAATCCCCCAAACTCAAGAATACTGTATATTCGTCTATCTATCTCACTGTCAGATAATCCCATAATGGCTCCATAAATTTTTATATTCTCTTTTGCGGTCAAATCGGATTGAAAACCTATCCCTAGCTCCAAAAATGAAGTTATTTTTCCATCTACCGTTATTTTACCTTTTGTTGGACGGATAGTATTTGCAATGACTTTTAGAAGAGTACTTTTTCCACTTCCGTTATGGCCTATAACTCCGAACCACTCTCCTTTCTTGACTGTGAAGTTTATGTCTTGTAATGCAGTAAATGATGTGTATCCCATTTTACTATCCAGCAGTCCATATAACGCTTCAAATAATGTATTTTTTTTTCGTGAGGAATCTTGTAATTTTTCCATATGTTTTTTACTTCAATTATATCCATAATAATTAGACCTCTTCTGCAAATCCAGGTTCAAGGTTAATAAAAATTAAATATCCAATAACTAACATCATAAGAGACGAAGCTAAACAGTAGATAAGGTCTGAGGAAGAAACGGCTGTATTATACAACAACGATTCTCTGGAGATCAAAATTATTATTGCCATTGGATTCAAAAGTAATAAATTTTTAAGTTCACCTTGATAAGTCGAGAAATTAATAAAAATTCCACTCGCAAAAAAGCTAGCCTGAAGAATAACTGCCCAGATATACTGGATATCTCGATAGTATGTATTGAGTGCTCCTAAAGCAAGGGAAGTACCAAATACGAGTATAAAAATGTTCATGAAAATAAAGGGAAAATAAATAATGATCGATGTTGGTGTCAATCCTAAAGACGCTATGAAAGCACCAAACACCCCAAGTTCAAGCACAGCCATATTAAAGCGGTTATAGACGAACTGAAAATCAATATTTCTCTTGGGATATATACCTGTCTGACCAGTCCTGGTTTGCTGATTATGCTTGACAAGCCCATTGAAGTGCCTTTTGTGAAAAAGTCCCACAAAACAATACTAAGAAGAAGGAACAAATGGTAATTTTTCGGAGTACTTTGGAACACATCTACAAATATAATATCTAGTACCATTAGCATCAGTAATGGCTCCAGCAAGGACCAGTAAAATCCAAGGACTGAGTTTTTATATCGTACATTGAAATCGCTTACTGCTAGTCTTTTTACAAGACAACGATATTTACACAAATTTTGGATCATCCACTGATTACATCTGTCGTTTTCCTAATAAATTCTGATGGATCAAAAAGTTTTGCTCTTTGCATACATTAATTCTTGTATTTCTCAGGATCTTTCGCGACAATACTGATTGCTCTGACGATACTTTCGATGTTTGCTTCAACTAGCAGCTCTGTTTCTCTATCAATCATATTTTCAAGGTAGCCACCTTCTCTAACTGCTACTATGAGTTTTCCTGTAGCCATAGATCAAGAGGTGTCACTCCCAAATTCTCATTCATTGCAGTATTACTGTGACTTCTACAGATAGCATAAACTCAAGTAATTTTACCTCGGAAACACTGTCCATGAGCATTAAGTTTTCCAGGAGCTCAGTAATTAACTTAGATACATAGCTTGAGCATAATCTCCTGCTACATAATCACCGACAATAAGCAATTTTTGATCTGGCTTTTTTTGAAAACTTCGATCTGTAGCATGTAACTGTTGTGCCTTTCCTAAGGTTTTCTTTGTCATTGATGAGTTATCAAGTTCTTTGTTTCATCTTCCTTCGAATTTTTAATATTTTTCTTTTACTTAGTTATACTGGAGACATTATTATCTATTGTTCTATTTAAGTATATTTAATTAATGATCTTACTATATTGTTTTATAGACATGTTTTATATAATTCAACATAGCAAAAATAATTAAATATAAATGTTTCATTGTTATAATTATATTAAGTTATATAATTAATGTATCTGGTGGGGTATTAATGAAAAAAATAGCATATAATAATTCACTTAGTGGGTATGAAATCCTAAAAGTTTTAAGGATAGCCACTCTAGCGCTTTTAATATTAGTGAGTATCGTAGGTGCAGCACCATCTACAAATATTACGTTTGTTACTAATGGTTCGTCATTTTCACCGATTATTACAGTTACGGGTAATCCCACAATTCAATGGATATTTGGTGATGGTTCAACATCTAATTCTACGTCTCCTGTTGTAAATTTTAGTTCGGCGAGGACAAGAGTAAACACTTTAGTAGTAACACCATGAAGTGCAGTAACTAAAATCAATATAGGTTATGATGGTTCAGATGGCGGTGTAATTCCAAGTTCGAATACAATAACATATCTCGCAAAATAGAATGTAATAGATGTTAGTGGTTTAGAAAATGTTGCACCATACCTCCAAGTATGGGTATCTAGTCATAATCCAATAACTTCGCTGGATTTCAGTAATTTCACTGCGCTGGATACAATTGAGTGTTTTTATTGTACTTCATTGGCTACCATCGGACTCCATAACGTTCCATTTCTGACTAGGCTTTGCCTTGAACATTGTAATATTTTGTATCGGGATCTATTAGAAGTTCCTTCTCTGGCTGACCTTTGTGGAGCACGTCAGGGAAGCTCAACATATACAATAAATGGGGGTACTACAGGGACTAATATATGGCATATATGTGTAAGAGATAACGCACAGATGACCAACACATTACTATTAAGTCAGTTTCCACTCTTAAGACAGTTTTACAATTGGAACGATAATCAAAAAGGTACTCTGTACCCAATTTAAACAAATTTAAAAAATGTTGAATCATCCAATAATCATTATATTGCTGCTGTTTTCCCTGGTTGTTTTCCTGCTGGTAGAAATGCTGTAGTAAATATTTATGATAACAATCTCACGAGTTTAGATATTTCTAACGATCATGGACTGACTAATCTTGATGT
>PMJC01000098.1:4952-12225 GCA_003157235.1 Methanosarcina sp. | reverse complement strand
AATGTGTTGTTTTTTTACAGTAATTTCTTCCACTTCTTCATATTTTTCTTTTACAAGAGGACCGCTGTAAAACAGCTTTGCTTCGAGTTGAGGGGTAAAACTCAGATTTTTCGTACAGACCGTATAGGGAAGTGGGTAATCAGGGATAATCAGTTTGTCTACTTTTTCAAAAACATGGTTGTAAAACTTTTTTGCAACTCCCCCAAGAATCCGAAGAGATACTCCTCTGTTTTTGAAAAATTCTTCCATATTCGACTGATTGATGATAAGATATATCGGAATTCTGAGCTTAAAGGAAGCAAGGGCTCCCATATAATAGCTGTCTGAGAAGATGATATCAGGTTTCGTATCTNNTGCTTTTCCAACTAGTACTATTTCTGAAGGGATTTTATGCGCAGAATACCCCGTTTTTTCGACCAACTCTTTTGAGTATCCATAGGCTCCAAAGTGCACTTTGTGCCCAGCAGCAAGAAACTCTTTCCCCAGCGCAAGGCATCTACTTGTGTGGCCAAGGCCTTCTCCACAGATCAAAATCATTATTATCATCCTTTATCTCTCTCTTTTCTAGATGTGTTTATGTATGCCTTCACTTCCCTGTGATGGTAAGCTGCTGAAAGTTATGATATGGAGCCTACGCGTCAAATTACAAAATCAGAGACATAATATATCAAAAAAATCACTCTCAAAAATGTGCATGTGATAGATTTTGATCCTAACTGTATCAGTCTTATATTAAAATTTCTTCATTGTCAGCAGTTTCAATTTGCTCTAATTCAAAATGAAGATTCTTATTCGTTTAGAATTTTTCCTTAATGGTTTAAAAATAAGAAAAAACTTCATCATACATCCAATAATTCCATTTTTTTTATAATCGCCTCTAGAAACTCAATCGTTTGAAAGGTATAAAGTAGAAATCCAGCGTATTACCCACTAAGATAATGTGTGATTTTTTTTGTTGGAGTATATTTTCAGATTTAGACCTCTATTAATCGAAAACTAAGTACTAGATTTCTTCCTTGATTAAATTTCATTAAGTAATTCAGGAGTAGTTTTATTGGAATCTTATATGAGGCCTCAATTACGTCTGTTACAGCCAATAATATCCTGACTGACTACTGATTTCATTTTATATACTGTAATCTAAATAACTTACCTTTAATACATTAAAAATATTACACATGATACATTGAATTACAAAAAATAGTGTCTTTGCAAATGGTAATTTTGAACATGTTACGATCTTATATAGAATTCCGATTTACCTCTAACTTTTTTTTATCGAGAATCCTGTCCAAACCTTTCTCAGTAAAGTTTATATTTTACCTTATTTTTGCTTCATTTTATCGAAGTTTATCCGCTTTTGCATATCCAGGATTTGACTGGATAAAAGTAGCTTCCTGCATCCGTCTCTTTTTTATTTTCAAAACAAAATAATCAAGTTAACTTTGAAACTGGCCACATATTTCCTCTTCTTTGTAGTTATCAATAGTAATTTTTATAAATTAATAGACTGTGATACTGTCTGGTATGTACTCAGGAAAATCAAGAAATTTTCTGAAAAAAATTCGATCAAAACATTGTTTCTCCAGTTCAAGGTCGGAAAGACATGCAATTGCTATAGAACAACCATTTTGAACATAATGATTACGTCAGCTTCAAATCCTCTCTTAAAATTGTTTTGTAAAAATATATGGACTCAAAAATGATATGAACAAAATTTTAGTCAATTACGGAATCAATTTCAGCAATTTTTATCTCCAACTGACTGAAAAAGAGCATAGTCATATTTAAGAGTAAAATCAGAAAGAATTTTTATGAATAATAATTATCATAAAATTATTTAAATTCTTCCATAATCAAATGCATAGGAGTTTATCAAAATTCTCTATACTGTATCTAATTGCGTTTTTCACAGATGTGATTCCCTACATCATAATTTCTTGAGATTTATTATTTTGCATAAAAATCAACAGACTACTTAATGGTATCTCAAATTATAACTCCGTTAATTAATTATTGTTCAGGGCCAGTTTCCATCCCCGCAGCAAACTGCGAGGTATTCGACTGGAATAAAAAATTAATAATTTAATAGAATAGTTTACTGTTTCAAGTATTTCATAGCTTTTCGACAAGATTTCCAAAATTAAGCTGCATTGATACCGAAGATTTCGTCTCCATTTTTTCTGGATCATTCAATTCGATATACGCAAAAAAATTTCTCACCAGGCTTCCTACGTCTTTGGGAGTGACATCAATGAATTCTTTTCTTTCTTCTGGAGGGAAATACTCAAAGACTGAAAATTTACCAAGCTTACGTATCTGGGAACCCTGATAACGAGAATCCATAAGGATCCTAATTCCAAAATCCTCTGGAGAACGGACTATTCTTCCCATAGCCTGCCTTACTTTTCTGATTGTTGGCACCTGAACTGCAAATTCCCAGCCGGTTCCACAATCGAAAAAACCATTATAAGCAGACTCTACTGCTTTAATTCGATCGTTTAAAGCCGGATATCCAACCCCTACTACAATAACTGTCCTACCACGATTATCTCTGAAATCAATGCCTTCAGTCAATGTTCCCCAGAGATAAGTTATAAGTAAAGATTTTCCTCCGTTTTCCCCGATTCTGAAAAATTTTTGTCGAATTTCCTGAGTTGAACACCCTATCTCATCAAGGAATATCGGGATAGAAAGCTCAGGCTCAAAGATTTTAGCATAGCGGAGTGCTTCAGCATAGCTTTGAAAATAGATGATCACGTTTCCTGAAGATGCGACAGTGGCTGCAAGAAGAGCTTCTTTCAAACTCTCAAGAATTTCGGGATTATCTCGATTTTTTGCAAAAAGAGGAGGAACTGAAACTGAAAGTGTAAGCCTCCTTTCCTTGGGAAAGGTCGTGCCATAGGAAATTTCTTCCACTTCCCGGGAGATACCGAGTGTTGACTTGATCATCTCAAAGGGGCGAAGTGTAGCTGACATGAGCAATGCCGCATAAACGGAATCAAACAAAGGTTGAGTAATGTTTTTGGGAATGCATGTGAAAAGCTCGATCCTGCCAACTAACCTATTACTTTTTAAATCCCTGCGCACATTCAAAATGGGGTAATAGTTTTGTCTGCCTGAAAGTATAATGTAAGAAGACAAAAAATCGGCAACGTACCTGATATACGAACGTTTAGGGACTGAATGAAGCCCTTTTTTATAATTTTCTGCATAGATTGCTTCCAGCCGAACTCCAAATTCGTTTATTTCTCTAAGTAGGATCAGGATCTTCTCTTCATCTTCAAACCCTTCTTTCTTAGCATCCCGCAAAAAGTGAGCTTTCAAAATGTCAAGACGCTCATAAGGGTCACTGATCTGAATATCTTGCCATTTTTTCCCAAGCTTGCTCTTTTCTCCGAATTTCAACTTTGAGTTATATGTGTTACTGAGAGCTTTCAGCAGACAAGAAAATAATCTTTTCGCATAAAGTCTTACTGCATAGTCCTTGTCAAGTGGGATGCCATTTTTGGGGCTATTGCCTACTCCAAATATCAAAGAGCTGTCAGGTTCGAAAATTTCGCCTACTTCATAAAGAGATTNNTCTATATTGTGCGCCTCATCAAATATGAGGATAATATCTCTCAGGTCGCGTTCAAGCCACTTCAGAAGAGTCATGAAAATTTCGGCACTAAGTACATGATGGAAATTGCATATCAGAAGTTCGGTATTTTTTAGTTCTCTTTTGAGCAGCTCATATCCACACATATCTCGTTCCTGTGAGTACTTCATCACATCCTCTGGACTCCTTACATCGGAAAAGAGCCAGGATGAAAATTCATCTCCTTCAAATTTCAGGACCTCATAGAGCTTTGGACAGTGATGATTCCTCAAAGATTGAGCCCTTTTTCGAGCTTCTTCTATTTCTTTATTAAGCTCGTTAATGAGAGCAAAAACATAAGTATCTTTAGTCTGTTTATATTTTGCATAAATTTCTTTAAGCTCTTTTTCCTTTGATGAGACTTCCCGTTCAAACTCAAGAAGGTCGTATGTATTTTCGCCATTTAGTTTGCATTCATCATAATCGAGATTTTCAGGGCACATAGAAGTCTTGCCTTTAAGTACAATAGTTTTTAAACTATTATTTAAGGAGATTTCTTTTGCTTCGTTTATAAACTGGACCATCTGTTGATGAACATTTGTAACTACTATAATAATTTTATTAAGATCTTTTCTCACACTCAATGCAGGAACAAGTGCACTCAGAGTCTTGCCAGTCCCACATGCTCCCTCAAAAAGTACGATTTTCTCCTGTAAGAGAGCTGATTTAATTTTTTCCATCGCTTCTGCTTGGTTTGGGTAGCAGCTTTTTTTAGTAAAATAACGCATATATTCTTTTTGTTGTGTCATGTTTTTAACCTGGTACCTACCCTATTCCGAAAGTTTTCTGTGTTTTCAGACCTTTTGACATTAATAAACAAATATCTCAAAATGTTAAATGTTTCTGAAAATATTGTTAAATATATTCTAAATTAGTTACATTCTTTAATTGAATAAAAACAGTGCTCAAGACTAATAATCAACATAGAAAGGATAGGATTTATTTTTACTTGTTGAGTGAAATTTTATTTTTGCTCTTCTAATTAAGAGAATAAATCTCTCAAAAAATCTAGAAAAAATCCAGATGAATAGAGCAACCAGTTGAACAATCATTGCTTATCTATATATATTACAAGGTAGAGCGTTTCCTCATTCTCAGATAGCATCAATAACCTATAGCACTGTTTTTCCGAAATACGTCAAAGAATATTCAGGTTAGAGGTAATTTTGGGATTAATCTCCCTTAGGATAAGCCTAAAGTAATTATATTTTTTGCGCTGTTTAGTGAGTATTTTGGGAGAAATGTAATATCGGCTTCTTCGAATCATTTCTAAAGAATATTCTCTGCTTGAGCTGCTAAAAAATAATAGTGTCTATCTATGATTACATCAAAAGTCGCTTCCATCAAACACTAATAATGTTTGTCATTTTTTCTTTCACTTACCACAAACTCTCAGAGTATCATATTTTGTTAGTAAGCACCCTGATTGTATGTACAATGTATAAGTACAGTTGCTGTGGATTATATATTAATACATGAATATTATTTAAGAAAATCCCAATTCACCTCTAATTATTTTCCTTCGCGGAATCCTGTCCAAATCTTTCTCCCTACTTTCTGCATTTTGACCCGATTTTTTCTTTTTTGTTCATTATGCTTTGATTTTAAAGAGAGCTTACGCAACCCTAAAAATGTTCATTTCATTTTCAATATCATCAACTGATAGAGATGCTAACAAAAAGCTGTGCACAATATTTTTTAATTAACTTTTTACAGTCGTGACAAGAACTTTTCCTTCCTGATATATCACTCGTTCCCAGAAGATGTTCTTTTACACCTCTTTTTATTGTTGCATCATAACCTTTTGATTTTGCTCCCAAATATCCTCTGCCTCTGTAAACTGCTTCATTTAAATTATATTCAAATCTATCTGAGAATGATAAGTGATTTAGTTGTTGTTTGGATCTTTTGATAAGCTCACAATCCTTGTCTATTATGACTATGAAGTTTATATCCTAATTTTGATTCTTGCCCTTTTTGTCCAAGTTCAATCTCTGATTCTCCTTTTTTTGCTTCATCTTCTCAAGGTTAATCCTCTTTTTCATTTCCAGAATCTTAATGGATAAAAATAACTTTCAGAATCATTCTCTTTTTGATTTTCAAACAAGGCAATTAAATTGGTTTTTGAACTGTCCACATATTTCTTCCTCTTAGTAGCTATATTTTGCTCTATTAGGTAAAGGTATTAATATGAACGATTAATGCATAGTTCCGAAGATGCAGCCAGTAAAATGGTTGTATCATACCATAGGTGGAGTCATTTTTCTTTGCTATAATCAACTACTTCATTAGTTTTGATAATTTTTTTGGCATTCTTCTGATTTGTAGAAATGATCTTAAGAACTGAGGAAATTCGGAACTATTGAATACATAACAAAATATATATAAAAAATGGTCATTTCCTAAAAAGAAATTTGGTACGAAATTTGGCACAAAGCTGGTACAAAAAAGAGTACGTTTTTCGATGAACCCTTTAATTTTGTCATATGCTTATAAATGGTATATAATCAACTTGTGAAAATAAGAGGTTTTTCGAAATCCTTTAAGTATACATGCAATTTATCACATTGAATAATTATTATCTAATTTATTTCCACAAATATTCATTTATTAGTTTTGGTGAGTTTAGTTTTTTTCCCAAGTAATTTCTAGGGAATTGGTACAAAAAAGGATTTTAAATGACAATCAAATGCAAAAAATGTAATCATGAATCTATTATTTCCCAGAAATATTCCGGAATGCACCTATGCAAGAAACACTTTGTAGAGGATGTTGAGAGAAAGATCAAGCTGACAATTAGGAAAGAGTATAGCATCCGGAAAAATGACATAATAGCAGTCGCTTTGAGTGGAGGTAAGGACAGTTCAGTTGCCCTTTATGTGATTCACAAAATTCTAGGAGATAGACTAGACATTAAAATTGTAGCGATCTCTGTTGATGAAGGAATATGCGGTTACCGTCATAATTCCCTTGAAGTTGCAAAGAATCTTACAGAAAAACTTGAGATCCGACATATCATTAGATCTTTCAAAGAAACACACGGAGTAACTATGGATGAATTGGCTTCAACTGACCGGGCACAAGGCACATGCAGTTACTGTGGCGTCCTTCGGAAAAATATTCTCAATCGGACAGCTCTTGAAATAGGGGCAACGAAGTTAGTCACGGGCCACAATCTGGATGATGAAGCCCAGACTATTCTACTCAACCACTTAAGGGGAGATATAAAACGTATGATAAGGCTTGCTCCGCCTACAGCTATAGAAGGCCTGGTATTACGGGCAAAGCCACTAAGAAATATTCCTGAAAAAGAAGTAGCTCTCTATGCTCTTGTAAATTCCCTCCAAGTTGACCTCAGCGAATGTAAGTATGCAGGAGAAGCCCTTCGAAAAGAAGTGAGGGAAATGTTGAACAATTTTGAGACAAGACATCCGGGGACCAAATATTCTCTGCTTCGGGGTTTTGACAAACTTGTAGGATCCCTTGCAAAAGAATTCCCTCCTGCAATAATAGAAAAATGTAGGATATGTGGCGAGACCTGTACTAAAGATGTATGTCAGACCTGTAAATTTCTAGGCAGAGCTTAAGGGTGAATATACACATATAATTGAGAATTTCGATAAATCCTAATCT
>PMJC01000098.1:4278-4848 GCA_003157235.1 Methanosarcina sp. | reverse complement strand
GTGCTTAAAGCTTCAAAAGTGCCCAGTCCATCGATTACAAGAGCATATAAAGTAGGTGAAAGCACTATACTTATAGCTACTATATATATTCCCAATAAAGTTAAGCCTATAGTAATTATTTCCGTTCCCTGCATCTGAGCTATTGGATTTTCGATCAGCGTACTTAGATCTCCTACTATGAGGACTCCAGGTATTATAAATATGATTCCTCCCAGCTCCAGCAGGGTTATTAACAAAGTTATCAAAAAAAACCTGAAAGCATTTTTCGAACCTGAGATGAACATGTCAGAGAGGGGGGCATCTCCAGTCTCAGCCGCCTTCTTTGCCATCNNTATTGCACCTGCTGTGAAAAAGGACTGTATGAACATTCCGATAAGAAAAAATAAAAGAATTGAAAGTATAGACAATATAATATTTTCCGTAAATCCTTCCAATAATGTGGAAAAAATCTCCTTTTGGGAAAGGGAAGCAGTGTTAATTACATTTCCGGTATTTGAGGCAAGAAGCAAAATACTTAATAATACTAAGAATAAGACTAAAAGAATCAGATCGACAAAAAAGTTGAGAATG
>PMJC01000098.1:0-4256 GCA_003157235.1 Methanosarcina sp. | reverse complement strand
ATTTTCGGATACATATGCAGAAGACAGATATATAATCTTTTATTTTCGACGAAGAGAACCACAAGTTATAATATGTAAGAAAAATAGTCAATAATGATTCTTCTCGAGTTACTGAAAATTTGCGAAAAACGGTTATATAGAAGATTTATGATCATGAGTTACTGCCTACTTAATGATCTTACAAGGAGATAGGAATAAAACCAACTCTATCTAGTGATATAACAGNNTTACCAAGATTCGATTCTCCAACGCCATGTTTTCCGAAATGAAGTGGCTGAAAATTACTAAAGATCACCTTTACTCACAGTCGATAAGCTTTTTTGCCAGGAAGTCTTCATTCCCTTTGTAGATATGTTCGAGGACCTTGTAGCAGCCGAAATAAAAATGAAAATCATAGGTGTTTTAAAAAGTTCATTCTGCATTATGAAAATGACCAGCTTCTTCGAAGATCTAAGCAAAGTAAAAGAATGTTAGCACAGCCATTTTCCCATTGATGGTGTTTTAGTAGAATCGATTATGGAAAAGTTTAAGAATAAAAATTTGAAGAATATTAAGTATATTCTGGGATTGCAAAACATATCATTAATTCCACTAGCAACAGACTGCGATAAATTCGAAACTAAGTGAATAAATATAAATTTCGACTTTTGATATAAATATATGTGGGAAAGTAAAAAATGAAATTAAGTAATTATTCAGCTACCAAAAATCCATTTATTGATTTTGTTTTTTGTTGTCAAAACTGTGTAATTACCAACTAATATGAAACTGAAAAACAAATCAATAGCCTGCAATTAAAGAAAATTTGTTCAAAACAAAATTGCATCAAATTTTAAATAAGATGGCTACAATGTAATTTTATTCCAGCTAAATAATTGTGAAATTTTTTTGCAAAACGGGAAAAATATTTTTTCGATTATAGGGTAACAGTCAAATAGTTTCCCTAAACAAAGTCATATTTAATCCATAATAGTCTAATTTCCCGCTTAAGGAACAGGTTGGCGATCTAGTTGGTATTCAAACCTACTCTAAATAATAGTAGGATTCACTGGGAAAATTCCTGCGAACTCATAAATCTCACTAGGCTATTGAGAAGAAAATTCATAATAGGAAGAATGATATTATATACACTGCATAAAAACTTAACTTTTAATTTACAGTAAATTAGTGACATTGCTGAGAATCTATAAGAGAATTTCGATAAATTCCTCTGCATTTGAGTATGGAAAGTATAACTTTTTTAACATTTATATTTACTCATGAAGACTCTTACAAATTGCTATTAAAATTTGCTTTAGACTGCAAAAATTTCAATTCTGCTTTTGTGGAAACAAGTTCTCAACGTTTACCACAATCCAATTAATTTAAGTGAATATAAACATATAATCCCCGATAGGATATTTATTGCTAAAAGTTGACCTTTTATTTTCTTCCATTTTTTCGCCATAATATGATTTCCCCAATATGCCATCGAAGTCGCCAGCATTCCGGTCACAAAAGCAACAACTACATCAGGAAACCCAAAGATCCTACTACCAATATACGCAATTCCTCCAACAGCACACACAGGACATACCATATTACTTCTCCTTGTCTCTAGTTTTTATATCAAGCTTATTGAGTTTGATATTCAATTCTATTTCTACTGACATATCTCCTAGCTCCAAAAAATGATCCCGTTAGCCCAGCGTTTTGCCACTGTCCGGGTGATTAAACGAGCTTCAAAGATTGCGCATCAGAAAAAATTATATGAAATAAAAAGAATTCAAAATATAAATAAACATATCAAAGAGAAAGTAGAAGCAAAAATAAGTATGTAAAAGACTGACATATATTTTTTTGAATTTATCTATATCTCAAAATTTTGCTATTATATTTACACTATCATTTGACCGTCATAAATTAAAAATCCCTAAAATAATACAATTTCTCTAAAATAATTGACAAGTTAATAGTAGAATTTATTACTTTCTCTTATGCAGCAATGAATGGGTTCTACGGGGAAAATTCTAAATTATTGAACAAACTTGGAAGTAAAGGTTTGAATTTTGCTGAATATATCGGTTTTAATATTTCTATTTAAGTTAATGCACAACATGGGTTCCTGAGGAAAAGGAAACTGGAGAAGAAAACCGAAATTTCCAAAGTTTTGAATATATTCTCAACAAGGGCTGATTCTTTTTCCAGTTCAATTGACTGAGAGAGACTTATCAGAGTTAGAAAAATGGGAATATAGTATACAATATTTATCTAAGTATAATGCCCTGTAACTCATTGCGTGGATAGAAACTTTCCTGAGAACCGTTATTAATTTATTATTTATATTTTATGCTACCTTCGAACTATGAAATGGAACTACTTCATGCAAACTATTGTGTCTATAAAATCAGACATCAAATGATTTTTTTGTATTAAGTATAATGATTTTTTTAGGCAATGGCATCATCAATTATTTGAAAGATATATGCTTTTAAATTGGTAGAAGGTACTGTTTTGATTTTGATGCGATATGCACTGATGGTGATCATGTACATCTCTTCGCTGATAGTGAACCAAAATATTTTCTTTCAAACGTTATGAAGATCAAAAAAATATCACATAAAAACAAATCTTTGAAGAGTGCTTATTATTAAAAAAAGTTGGAAGTAGTGAACTACGGATTGATGTCAGCTACATTTGAATTATTGGTGATGGTACAGCTTCCGATGTCATTAAAAAAGTGGTTAATATCAAGGGGAACAGACGAAAACAGTATATAAGCACATTAAAACATTTGATTTGGAATAATTTATTTATATCGAGAGCGGGAGCGGAAACATATCCAGTTGCTTACAAAGATGTAAGCCACCGAAATTTTGATTATGTATCTCATACTTAAGACTCTAAGCCGTGTAAACTTGTACAAACAACTTCAATTCAGTTATTTTCGGTTTTAAGATAGAATTTTCATGTAAAACACCTACAAATTAGGATTAGCTGAAACGACAAAATTTTCATAAGGCGGAAAAAACTCATGGATCCATGTTTAATGAGTAGTAATTACTCAATTAATAATGCAAAGAGTACCACTCGTGCTCATTATATTTATAAATAGGATCTACTTAGGCAGAAGAAGATCCCAACTATATAACTATGATTGAAATGTTCTGAAAGACTCATATCCTATGGTAACTGAACTACCTCTGATTTAATAGATATACATTATAATATTTAGGCAGCATAATTAAAATGAATCCCTACATTGCATGAAAATTTGCTTCAGATAATCACTTAATTTCATACTTGAATTTATAATTTTAGAGTTATTCCACTTATTTTATGCATGAGGCAACGCAAATTCAAACTTAATATATATAGTTGTCGTCTTGAGGTAAACTCACTGAAAAATAAAAATAAGAATATAGTGAAGGAAGAACGAAATTCGTAAAATTAAACTAATTATATTAAATTGAAAGCTGCGGAACAAATAACCTTAAAGCTCGAAAAAAAGATATATGATACTCAGGGTCTAAAAATAAAAAGCACAATGAAATTATTCAGTTTACCAAATATCAGCTGGATGAGATCTATTTTGATGCAATAGATACTTCTGGAGACTAATTGATGGAAAAATAAAAACAGTGTCTATAGCCGATAGTTGAAGAAAATAAGCTCATATAAATTTGTTCAGTGGATCTTAGTAAAGACGGCTATTGAGATAGTTTTTCCCCCGCTAAATCGTTATAGCACATTAATAATAAACTACAGATAACGAGGTATCACACTGACAGATTTAAAGAAACCTACATCCAAAACCAAGTCTGAAATGGAAGAAACAGTTACAAGAGTACGCACACCGCGTAGAGACAATAATGAAATCCTAGCGACAGTAGAAAGTCTTCTTGGCGCAAATCGATTGAGACTTCGTTGCATGGATGGGATCGTTCGTATGGGAAGAATCCCTGGTTCAATGAAAAAGAAAACATGGATCAGAGAAGGAGATGTTGTAATCATTGTGCCCTGGGAATTTCAGAATGAAAAGGCAGACGTGATATGGAAGTACACAAGGCCACAGGTAGAATGGCTTGAGAGAAAAGGGTACCTGAAAGGATAACATAAGAATGGACCAGGCAGAAAAAATAAGGAGACTAGACAGCTCTAGAGACAGATTACGCGCCAAGGAGAAAGACGCCGAGCGGCTGAAAGTGGAAGAAAATGTATTTGACGTATCTACCCTTAAGCTCCTTTATACCATTTCCAATAAGGGCATAATAAGG
>PMJC01000470.1 GCA_003157235.1 Methanosarcina sp. | reverse complement strand
AGCAATTCCTGAAAAGAAACGCCTTCAGGAGGCCATCGCACTTATTGCAGGCAGAATGCCTGGCCCGTCATCCCTTTATGCGGGTGGATATACCTACAAGGCTAATGTCGCAGATATAACCAAACTTTCCTCTTACTATCTGCAGGTCATGGACTTCGTAGCCAAACATACTCTTAAAGTTCCATTCGATACCTGGATTGCAAATACATACAAGGCAAGCTCCCCTGAAAAAGCAGTAAACTTTGTAGTTAGCCATCTCCAGGAGCTTATTAACAAATCACTCACTAGCAAGGACTTCTCTAAAGAAGCAGGTTGGGGAGATGCAGAATTCTATGCAGCTTTCGGTTCCGAACTTGTAGGAGAAAAACTTCTTGGCCTTCCGGCAAGCCTGAAACACGATACAATCGGTGGATACAAGGACCCCTCAAAGATCCAATTCCTTTCATACGGTGGGTACTACAAGCCAAAGGACGGATATGACCCAAGGAGCCCAGCAGAAGACCGCATTATCCCCTCAGGTATAGTATCGGGAAAACTTGAATATCTGAAGTTTGATCCGGACAAGATTTCGGAGAGTACTGCTCACTCCTTCTACCAGAACAGTGTCGACGATCTCGCGCCCTTAAAAGGTGAAACCGTTCCGTTCACGGATCCAAACCAGATTGTCTACAAAAATGATTCGAAAAGCAAGTACAGCTGGGACAAGGCTCCGAGATATGACGGAATGCCTGCCGAAGTCGGGCCTCTTGCACGCATGCTAAATATGAAAGAACCTCTCGTAACCGGACTGGCTCAGGCCTTTAATGCGAAAGGCTACTCTGCAGCTAACGTGTACACAAGGATGATGGCCCGTATTCAGGAAACCACCATTCTCGCACATGAGCTGCTTAACTGGGTAACAGTTGACTACGACCCGAACGGTAAGATATCCGTGCCTCTGGACTTTGAAAAGGCCAAGAACTCACAGGGCATGGGCTTGTGGGAAGCTCCGCGTGGGGCTCTCGGACACTGGATTACTACTGACGGCAATGGAAAAGTCAAAAACTATCAGGCTATAGTTCCGGGTACCTGGTTAATGTCCCCAAGAGACACTAATGGTACCCCTGGTCCACTTGAGCAAGCCCTCATCGGTTCAAAAATCAACGCGGTTGGAAACATTCTTGGTGTCGATTATGCCAATCCTGTTGGAATTTTCCATATAGGTAGATCCTATGACCCTTGCCTTTCATGCGCAGTTCATACCATTGATCTGACAGGGAAAAACGCTCCAAGGACCTTGAGAATATTGTAAGAAGATGACGAATATTATAAGGAGATGATCCCTAATGAAAGCTAATGGCAATCCAACGATTGTTGAGCGCTATAGCCTCCTTGATAGAGTGATACACATAGTTCATGCCGCTGCAATGCTGACGCTCATTATCACCGGGTTAAAGATCTATTTTGGCTGGAGCTTTATGAGTTTTCATACAGCCCGCGCTCTCCATATGTTCGCAGTTCCTTTCTTACTCGTAGTGAATTGGTTCCTTATTCCTGTTACCATTGTTCTTGCAACTGGGGGCGGGATTAAGGAAAAGTTTTCACATTTTTTGGACCATTATGTTTTTGGTCCCAGAGATGCATCACGCATGGCAGGAATAATTGGTAATTTTTTTGGGAAGGGCAAATATCCAGCATTTACCATATATGATGAAGCATCTGGACACTATAAGACCAAGCTCCACCCACTAATGAAAATCTTGATTGTGCTGGAAGGTGTGGCCATAGTCATCATTGCTGTTACAGGTATCGTTCTGTACAGTCAGAACTGGTCACTAGTTGGGCTCCCTATAGCGTCCTGGATCCTGTCTGCAGGAGGCCTGATTGCACCTTCTTTCGGATTGAGTTCCCTTGAGTTTTTGAGGATTCTTCATCTGCTGATGACTTACTGGTTTGTCTTCGAACTGGTAGTGCATGTTGGTATTCTGGAGGTTGATCCAAATGTTTGGAAGTACTACAAAGCTATCTTTTGGTCAGGAAAAGAAGACCTTAAAGATACTCACTACGTAGAAATTGTCAAAACTCCCAACAATCTTGTTGATAAAGGACGCCGAAACCATTAATTTGAAAGTCATTAAAACAAAAAAATGGAGAAAGGTAATATAGATATGTCCACTCTGTATAAGCCTTAGTAAGATGAAGAATATGTCTATATTACATGCTCCGGTCCGTGTTTTAGGGTGCGGAAGCCTATTAATGGGAAATGATGGTATTGGTCTGAAGGTCATTGAAACTCTTCAAAAAACGGAACTTAAAAATAGCGAAGGCACTGATATCGTAGATGCAGGTGTCTGTGGGCTCGACCTTCTAAATATTTTTGATGGAGCTCGAAAAATCATTCTAGTGGATGCAATTCTTGCGGACAGTCCTGTAGGTTCTGTACACCGTATAGAGGGTAAAGATCTTATCAAAAAAGACACTGAGCCTTTTAACCTAGTCTCAGTTCACGATCTTACAATTACAGATGTATTACGTATCGGAAATGAGATCCAGCTTCTTCCAGAAATTATAGTCATCGGGATCGAAATAGGAGCCAGGGTAACTGAAGCTACGTTAGAGATAAGCCCTGAAGTTATTAAAGGTGTCGATGAAGCTATAAAGCTAATAAGAAAAGAGATTGGTTGCCCACTTTAGGGGATTTAGACTTGATTATATTTTTTCTCTTAAGGAATTTTTAAAATCTTTTTTTCCAATTTAATATAGATTTCTGTGGGGCACCCTCTGCAAGTAAATGTGTATGCTATTGCTCGGGATATGAATAAAATTATTCAAAATAAGATTTTTTAATTTGTTTATATGCTTTTTTCTTCTTGGTTATCATGATTTTCTACATATTTTTGAATTACATCGGAAGTGTACCAAAAGTTCTGTAAAATATAGTAGGATGCAGAATCTTGGTTAGGCTGACAAAACATGTGTTTTTATTATATCTTTGATGCATAGTTTTTGTACTAAAATCTCTGAATTTCCGAAGTTCCATATAGAATAAGAAACTATTTTTGATCTATTACTCATGGTCTTATGGGACTCGCAGAACAGTTGGAACTAATTAGCCTACACCACGATCAGAAATAGAAAAATTAGAAAAAAGATAATTATATAGTTTCTAAACAAAACTAAAATGGATTCCAGAAAGTTAACTCTCTGGTAGAAACTGATTTCTTTTTCGGCGGATTTTATTCTTCAGCAAAGGCTGCATGCAGTTTGTCTCCTTCTTCCTTGGCTAGGTTGGTAGCAATAATTTCAAACTTGGATTGTTTCATAGCTTCTACTATCCTATCCTCAACGGCATCGCTAGTCATTATAAAGAGAGCTGAAGTTCCTTCAGTCATTTTGCTACGGATCGATTTTATGAAATCTTCATTAATTCCAATATGGGTCATGGAACCGGAAAGGGCACCTATTGCAGCCCCAGCGACCAAGCCTAATAAAGGAATAAAGAAGAGAATCCCAAATAGTAGACCCCAAAAAGCGCCGCTCAATGTACCTGCACCGGTTAAACTAGTCAAATGCTTTGTTTTTGGTTTATTTTTTCCCTTAGGCCAGGTGACTATTGCTGCATCGTGCAATTTAATCAATTGCTCCTTGCTTAAACCCGCGATCACTTCAAGTTTATTTTCTGCACCATCATCGGTGTCAAACTTCATAAATGTTAAAGTTGCCCTTATTAGATCTCCTTTTCTGCTTTGGATCT
>PMJC01000032.1 GCA_003157235.1 Methanosarcina sp. | reverse complement strand
AATCTCAAACAAAGGGTTCATACTCAAATGAACTTGCTGATTCGAAAACCGGCAATACAACCCAGGTTAGAGGGAAATATGGAAAATACGGGGGACAGTACGTTCCTGAAGTCCTCATGCCGGCACTAGAGGAACTTGAAAAGGGATACGAACGGTACAAAAACGACATCAAATTTATTGCAGAGCTTGATCATTATCTGCGAGACTTTGCAGGTAGGAAAACACCCCTTTATTTTGCCCGAAACCTGAGCAAAAAATATGGGTCAAAAATCTATCTAAAGCGCGAAGATTTGGTTCACGGAGGGGCTCATAAGTTAAACAATGCCATTGGACAAGCCTTGCTTGCAAAATATATGGGTAAGACCAGGTTGATCGCAGAAACCGGTGCAGGCCAGCATGGGACTGCAACTGCCATGGTAGGGGCAAACCTTGGATTTGAAACTATTGTATATATGGGTGCCAAAGATGTCAAACGCCAACAGATGAATGCATATCGAATGAAACTCATGGGCACTGAGGTAAAAGCCATCTATACAGGCTCAAAGACTCTCAAGGACGCGATCAATGAGGCATTCAGGGACTGGGTCACAAATATAGTCAATACTCATTACCTAATAGGTTCGGTTGTGGGGCCTTATCCCTATCCTATGATAGTAAGGGATTTCCAAAGCGTTATTGGACGCGAGGTGAAGGAACAAATACTGGAAAAGGAAGGACGTATGCCTGATTCAATTATTGCTTGCGCTGGCGGCGGAAGCAATGCAATGGGAATTTTCCATCCCTTTGTCGACGATAAAGAGGTTAAACTCATTGCCGTTGAAGCCGGAGGAAAAGGCTTGAAATGTACGGAAAAAGCAGCCTTCCACTCGGCCTGTCTCTGTGCTGGAGAAGAAGGAATCCTACATGGAGCTCTAACAAAGGTGCTACAAGATAAAAATGGGCAGATCCTTGAATCAGAATCTGTTTCTGCCGGACTTGACTATTCAGGGGTTGGGCCTGAACTAGCCTACCTAGCTGAAACCCGTCGGGTTACAGCCCTTTACGCTACTGATGATGAAGCAGTTGAGGCTTTTCATGAAATGAGCCGGCTTGAAGGAATCATTCCTGCTCTGGAATCTTCTCACGCCCTTGCTTACCTGAAAAAGGCGGCGGAAAATGGAGAATTAGGGGATATTGTGGTTGTAAATCTTTCCGGAAGAGGGGACAAAGATCTGGAAACCGTCCTGAGCTTGAAGAGAGGAATCTAAAATGAGAAGGCAAACGATCTCAGAAAAATTCGGCGAGCTCAGGGAAAGAAAGGAAGGAGGGTTGATCTGCTATGTAATGGCAGGAGATCCTTATGTGGAGGCAACCGGTGAGATTGTAAAAGCCCTGGTAAATGGAGGCGCAGATATCATAGAAATTGGTTTTCCTTTTTCGGATCCTGTAGCCGACGGCTTAACCATCCAGGCAGCAGGCCAAAGAGCGCTTGCAGCAGGTATGAGCATCCAGCGCTATTTTAATCTTATCAAAGATCTTGATGTTAAGGTTCCTCTTGTGTGCATGACCTACTACAACCCTGTGTTCAGGTACGGGGTGGAAAAATTTATAGGAAGAGCCGCAGACTCTGGGATCAGCGGCTTGATCATACCAGATATTCCGGTAGAAGAGACAGCTGATCTGAAGAATAGTTGTGAAAAGAATGGGCTTGACCTAATTTTTTTGATTGCTCCCACGACAACTGATGAAAGAGTTCGGAAGATTCTGGAAAGAGGCTCTGGTTTCCTGTACCTTGTCTCAAGGCTTGGAGTCACAGGAACCAGGGAAGATGTTTCGTCTTCTACTAATGAATTGCTTTCTAGAGTAGAAACAGAACTTCCAAAAGCTGTTGGATTCGGGATATCCACGGGAAGGCAGGCTAATGAAGTTATAAAAGCAGGAGCAGATGCTGTCATAGTCGGCTCGGCTTTTGTTAAGATTATCGAAGAAGGACAAAATGTGAATGAAAAGCTGGAATCTCTTGCAAGAGATCTCAAATACAGTATACTGAATGTCAGTTAAAGCTAAAAAAAGGTAGAAATACAGAAAAATAAGAAAAATTCATAAAAGCGAATATTTTGGAAAAAAAACTATAGAAGGTGAATATGGGTTTATAAAGGTGGCGGGAAAATGCAAAGATACATAAAAAAATTGAAAGAAGGACGTGATCTAAGTTCTGAAGAAGCTGAAGATGTAATAGGGTTAATTCTAAGTACGGCTAAGGATGACGAGATTGGAGAATTTCTGCTTGCTCTGAAGGCAAAAGGTGAAAAATCAGAAGAAATCACAGGCTTTGTGAGGGGCATGAAGAAAGCAGCTCATACAATCAAACCCAGAGTAACTTTCAGGCTTGTGGATACTTGCGGGACAGGGGGAGATGGTCTTAATACTATCAATGTGTCAACAGCAGCAGCAATCGTGACTGCGGCAGCAGGTGTTCCGATAGCTAAACACGGAAACCGGGCTGTTTCATCAATGTCAGGAAGTTCGGACGTGCTTGACGCCCTGGGTATCATAGTTTACCAGGCTCCGGAACATGTCAGAAGGACAATAGAAGAAATAGGTATAGGGCTCATGTTTGCTCCAGTCTTCCACCCTGCAATGAAGCGAGTTGCTGTAATCAGAAAAAAACTTGGGGTCCGTACGGTCTTCAATATCCTTGGGCCTTTGACAAATCCTGCAGACGTTAAAGGGCAGGTAATAGGAGTTTTTGATAAAAGACTATGCGAACCAATAGCATGTGCTCTTGCAGAACTTGGAACTGAGCAGGCACTGGTAGTGCATGGAGATGGGATGGACGAGATCTCAAACACAGGTGAGACATTTGTTGCGGAATTAAAAAACGGCATTGTTTCAACTTATACTCTGACCCCTGAGTCGTTGGGTATTCTAAAAGCAAGTCCAGGAGATATTATCGGTGGTTCCCCTCAAGAAAATGCCAGGGATCTATTGGGCATCTTCAAGGGGCAGAAAGGTCCTAAAAGGGATCTGGTAGTCATTAATGCAGCTGCAGCTCTTTATGTGAGTGGAATAGTAGGTTCTATCAGGCAAGCAATTCCTATTGCTGAAGATGCTATTGACAGTGGGAAGGTTATGGTCAAGTTCAATCAATTCAGGACTTTTATACCCGGGCTTTACAGACAAAATTTTGAAGGTACCTCCCAGGGGGAAAAAAGTTCTGCACCTCTCATCAGTTCCATATCGAGCCAGAACTCGGAGAAAAGCGTATGAAAACGAAACCGAAAACCAGGATAAAAATCTGTGGAATCCGTACCTCAGAGGAAATAGAGCTCGCAGCTCGTTATGGAGCTGATGCAGTTGGTTTTATAACGGAAGTTCCTGTTGAAAGCTCAAGGAATCTTGATTTTGGCACTGCTAATTCCCTCGTCTCTGAAGTTCCAAGGTGCCTAGATTCAGTGCTTGTTATTATGCCAGAAAATTCAGCTAGGTGTCTGGAACTTATCGAAAAAGTAAGACCCGATATTGTGCAAATTCATTCCAAGCTTCCACTTTCCGAACTTGAATTAATAAAGGAAAATACAAACATCCCTATCATAAAGACTCTTTACGTAGCTGCACATGATGAGATTTCATTAGAAAAATTAGAGAATTCTACCCTTGTTTTTGATCTTCTAGAGCAAGTCAGCCTGCTGGAAGAAACAGCGGTTGTAGATTCCATCCTGCTCGATACAAAAAAGTCAGGAAAATCCGGTGGAACCGGTTGTGTGCACGACTGGACCCTGAGCAGGAGAATTGCTGACGAAACCAGGCTTCCTATTATCCTTGCAGGAGGGCTCAAGCCTGAAAATGTGCAGGAAGCTATAAAGGCTGTTTCCCCTTATGCTGTAGACACGGCTTCAGGGGTAGAGGTCTTCGGGAAAAAAGATTCTCTGAAAATCAAAAGCTTTATTGAAGAAGTGAGGTGTGCTAATGCTTTCCTTTGATCTTGGAAAAGAAGAATTCAAAAATTTCGTTTCAGGGATAAAGCAACCCTGCCTGATCCAACTACTTGCAAGAGTTGATATAGGCTCTATGACCTGCTCTCCTTTAGATCTTTACAGCGCCCTGCGAGCTTCAGCGACTTCAGAATACTCTTATCTGCTGGAATCCGTGGAAAAACAAGCAATCAAGGCAAGATATTCGTTTGTTGGAAACGACCCTGATGCAGTGCTTAAAATAAGTGATCAAAAAATTTCAATTGAACTCTTAAACCCAAAAGCTTCCGCTTTTTTTGAAATCATCCGATCGAAAATAGAGGGTAGCTGCGGGCCTGAAACCATGAGAACAGAGAATAAGGGGAGAGAGGCTGCAGAACTGAATAAAGAAAAGTTTACGGCTTCAATTCCCCAAGGAGAAGATGCATTCGATGCACTTCGCCTGGCTTTTCCTACTGCAAATGGAATTGCACTCTTAAATGCGAAACGTTTTGATAGGCATACTTTCCT
>PMJC01000429.1 GCA_003157235.1 Methanosarcina sp. | reverse complement strand
CAATTTTATAGTCATGAAAGGAATTGGAAAAAATTCACCTCATCTAAACCCACAAAAGCAAGAAAAAAGGGATGCAAATCCAAAAACACTATCATTTACACTTAAACCTGATTCAATTTGCAGAACAGTTCCTTTAATCAGTAAAAAAATACTGATCAAAAGGCACAAAATTTGAACTGAGGACCGTTTAACTAATTTTAGTTATAATTTATCTGCTTGTTTTCAATAAAAGGTTTTTTTCATAAAGAAAAATAACAGAATTCTCACCTATAATAAAGCCGGATTCCAGTATAGATAAATAATGATGAGTATAAAACTTCCAATCTAAGAGTACAACTTTACAGCGATAGCCATCCAATAACTCTGACAAATAGTAGAAATGTAGACAAAAAAATGAATCGGTTTATGTATGCTGAACTAACCTTCCGAAATAAGAAATAGACAGCCAAATAATTTAGATCAAATCACATTTGTCTTTTTAAATTTGAGAAGATTCAGAATAAAATTAAAAAAACTTCAAATTCCATTCAACAACTCAATCTATTGAAGTAGTTTTTCACCAAAATTAACCATTTCCCTCGATTGTATAGTTCTCAAACTCATCTGAATTTTGTACTATTCTTCAATTTTATCTAGTTTTTTTATTCTGAAAATTCAGGAACAACAAAAATAGATTGGGGCCATAAATTAATCTCCTAAGGAATAAACAATAGCTACATTTAAAAATTTTTGCTTTATATATATTTGAATAGCTTGAGGCTCAAATATCAACAGAAGTGAGGAGTTTTGCAACAATACGATAAAATTAAAACACTTACTCACTTACATCTTCCAGCACATCTATATTGGATTTAGAGAACCCTCTGATTTTAATGAGTCATTTTGAAATGTAGCGAACCAGAACTACTCATGCATAGCTATATATAAATAGGATTAAGGGACACTTTATTTTTTCTTTTATGCTTAGCTTATTTTTTTGCCCGGCTAGAAAATGATAATTATTAAAATTAGTTGTGGAAAATAAATTTGAGTAATGGGATTACTTATATCAAATAATTTTATCAAATTCAGGATGATTCAGGTTGAAATGGATAAAAAAATTCTTCGGAAAAAAAGAATATTCCAGTGAAAAAATTGATTTCAGAGAAATCGATTTTGAAGACCTGCCAGCTTGGCTGGATGATAGCTATCAAAAAATATCTTCCAGAATAGGAAAGGAGGCTTCAATTCTTTTAAAGAGACTTGAGGTTTTGCTTTCGGAGCTTAAAGAAAGCAATTCCATGCTTGCAGAAGCAAAAGTCAAGGGAGACTTTGATGTCAGAGCTGTAAAACTAGCAAAGAGTAACCGGGAAAATGTGACGAAGCAAATCTCAACGCTGATCTATAAAATCAATTTAGTAGAAAATACAGATTTCAGAGCTCTGAAAGAATTTTATGAGACAGCTGTGAAGAACCTTGATATTTGTCTGGAAAACATAGATAGGAGTTTTAAGTATACAAAAGGTGTTTTTCCTCAGGAATCAAAAGTAGTTAATGAAAGCCTTTCCAGCTTAGTAAGGGTCTTTAAAGATCTTCGAGAAATAATTTTGGAAAACATAAAGGAAACGGAAGCTATTGAATCAGCTTATTTGGACATGAAAGAAATCCAGAAACTTTCGACTTTAATACTAGCGGAAAAACTGGAATTGGAGCCTAAATGGGGGCGGACCCGGGCTTCAAAGGGCGAACTTGCCATCGCAAGCCGATCTGTCGAAGAATTCCGAACAGGAGATGCCTGGAATAGATTAGATAACCTGCAGAAAGAATCAGCTACAGTTAAGGAAAGACTTAAAAAAGCAGAAGAAGATTTGAGTTTTGTTCCACTTTCACTCTCAAGTTATCTCTCCAAAATAAAAAAACTTCATGAAAGTGGCAGATACAACTTAAAGCCTGAAGTAAAGCAGCAGCTTTATATATGTCTTGAAGATCCCATAAATGTTGCTCCCTCTTTTTTCCCAGAACTTCAAAAGATTTTTGAAGATCCAACCCTGGAGATGCAGACCCAGAAAAAAAATAAAGCCCTGATACAGGTCAAAGCTGCAATTTCGGATTTTTCAGAAAGGAATAAAAATTACCTTAAAGTTCTGCAGGAATTTGAAGCAAAGAGAACTGAAATAGTGGAATTTGATACTGGAACACTTGTAGCTCTTGAACACAAAGAAAAAGAACTTCAGAATAGATCTCGCTTACTTGAGGAAGATATCAAAAATTCTGAAAAAAAACTAGCCTTTTTAATAGATGAGCTCGAGAACAAGAAGAAAAAACTTTTTGCTAGTATTAATATAATCGATAGCTATGTAAAATTGCACTTTTAACCATAATTTAACAGTTTAGTTTTTATGTTGAAAGCATATTTCATATTTGAGAGACGTGAAGAAATAATATTATGGTCAACAAATTTTTAATAGATTCAAGGATAGAAAATTAAAACAGTGACAATATATAGTCAAAGAACACCACAGCTATATAATACATTATAAAAAGTACGCAACAATATATAGTAAACAATGTCATTAAAATCTGATTTTACAACATGTGTAATGTCTAGCACAATAGTAACAATTATTATATCACAATAAATACCATTAAAACCAATAGCAATTATAGCATTTATCTCATCAATTAATAGATCTAACCTTAGTAGGAATCATACATCTCATCGATTAAATGGCAGCTTACATAATTTTCTGCAAAAATACGAAAAAGTCACAGATCCAATGCGTTCAATATCCAAAAACATTTGGGAATTAATGGTCACTATGCGAAAGTACAAAGGTTCAATATACAGTTTTTTTGTGGAAAAACCTATTTATTTTTCCAGTTTCAGCCAAAATTAAAGGATATTTTTAGTCAAATTTTGAAAATAAAACATAGATTTTATAGAAAAATTGGTAGATTGTTTAAAAAGTTATATTTTGTATAATAAGTACAAAAACTACTAGATTTTGAAACAGAATTTTTTAGTAGCATATAAATAATTTGTATATAATATAATAGAACTTACAAAGAATTATACTTTCAAAGAAACAAATCTGGATGGTTAATTAGAATATAATATTAAATCAGTGAATCTGCCGAGGAGAAATTGATTGGAAGACGAACAGCATAAAACTTGGATTAAATTGGCCAAAGGTTTGGGGATTAGACAAATTGGAAAACAGCCATTTGACATACTAATAAAGATACTGACTATTTTACTGGCAATCTTTTTTGTAGTAGCATTAACAGTTGCAGTAGCAAACGTATTGGGTGTGAAAAACCCCAAATACGAACACGGCTATGAAGCCGGCTACAAAGCCAGCTACCGAGCCGCGTTCAACGGTAATCCTTATGATATCAAAGCTGGTTTAGGTCAGAATTCTAGCTATNNAGAAATGGCTATGATGAAGGCTATCCTGCGAGCCAATTCGACTTAACAGGCAACCATTAATGGGGTAATTAAGACAAATGACATCGCAAAAATCCAAAAATGGATTCGAAAAAAAGTATTAAAGGAAGAAGATATTTCCTGATAGGATTTATGCAGTGGAGGAACAAAATAAAACACTAGTATGTTTGCTACAAATACTATAATTTAAATGATTTGAATTTTCATCCAATTTGTTTTTCTTTTCCTGTACCCAGAACCAAGAATTCAATTCGACAGCAACAGTTTCTTTGATTATATAGCTATTTTAATAAAATATATGTATTTTTTCATTTTTCAGCCGAAATAATAGGATATTTTTATCAGAATTTAGAGAAAATACATATATTTTATTAAAAAAATATGTTGTGATGGAAAGCAAAAAACTTGTTATATTTATCTCGTGAAGAATAAAAATAAATGAAAATTAATTAGCTATTCAGCCCACAAATCGGATTTATTTTGTTTAGATAAATTACTTTTAATGTGCTAAGCTTCTAAGTTGTGCATTAATTTCAATTACCTTATCATATGCTGTTTTTGCTTCATCAGACTTGTTTAAATTAGAGACATTGTTGCTGCCTGAATGTGGAATATCTGCAAATGAAACCGCTCAGACAATGCTCATCAAAATTAAAAGATTCAGCATAGTGATTCCTAAAGCTTCGATGATAGTATCCCTTCGACTTGCATTATCACATGGTACTTTTTTCATTTTCAGTTTCCTGATATTTTTTATATACAATGATGGAAAATAACTAAACAAATATACATGAAGTAATACTTCATTCCATAAATTAAACAATAATACTTTAGAAGTATATTATTTTCATTAACATATATTTTGCATAAATATCAATTAGTGAACTCGTTAAAATTTCCAAAACCAAATCATGAGAACAATATTTTAACTTACAAGACAGCTATTCAGGATAAAAAATTTAGCCTGAATTCAGATACAAGTTAAAAAAAAAGCTATTGAAAACAGAACATAACTGTCCAAAAATAATTTTGCATAGATTTCCACACAAAAACTATGCATAATTAAATGAATAAAAAATGAATAAAATATTCGAACAATTATTAGGAATTTAGGAAATAACAAAAATCTATAAATTCAAGATTAAATTTTAATATAGTATGTTCGATTCAGTTTTTCAAAAGTTGAATTTATTTCCTTCTAAATTCTGAATATTTGTAATTTTACAAAAAATTGACACACTAACTAAATAAATCTCCAATCTGAAATCAGATTTATATAATTGAATAAAATTCAGCAATCCCTTTGTTTAGATAAATATTATTAAGCATTTTAAATGCTTAAATTCTTCTGTAAATTTTTATACTTTTATATCTCTTTTTCAGAAGCCAAAAACTGTTGAGAATCTCCAGATGAAAGTGTTACAAGGTAAAATTTTTTTTCAAATTAAATCCCTTTAATGGTAACTTTTTAATTATATTAACATTTATAAAACAAGAACATTGAATGTTAAAAAATAATTTAATAGGCAATCGAAACATTTGTTTATTATTTTGGATGTGTGTACCATAAGTATTAACGCAATGTATTAAAAAAAATGAAAACTACCGAAGTTACTATTAGAAATTACTGGGAGAAGTAAGTTCTAGAATCCCTCAAAATGATACCCAAAAAAGAGTGTTATACCATTTTTAGTTTTTGATCAATGTCTATAGAAGATTACTTAAAATTTAAGAAGTAAACATTGGATTTTAGAACGAAAGTATTTTTAAAATATGGTGAAAGTGAAGAATAAAGCTAGTGAGATATTTCTAAATAAATTAACAAGTAAATAAACATGAAAAAAGATCACAATATAAAAAATGATATCACTATAATAAAAAAAGTAGTAATTTTTGCTGAACTTCTTGTTTTTTTCTTGATGATATGTTCATCAGTGGCGATGACATATACAGGATTTTCAGAAGGAAACAGATCATCTGATATTCACAAAAATATTACAAACCAAACTGAATTTTCTCCAAAGTTTGGGCTTGCACTAGAAAATCCTAAATTTAGCGAATACCAAAACAGAAAACTTGTCTACCAAAAAGCAGAGGCACCAGTTGGACATAGATCTGGCTTAATACCCTCACCTGTGGACCTTAGTCATCTCAAACATACTTCCATTGCAGATGTATATGCTTCAGCAAGCACATCTATTCCAACTCCCTATGACCTACGAACTCTGAACAGAGTAACCCCTGTGGGGAACCAGGGTGCTGCAAGTTCTTACTGGACATTTGCAACTTATGGATCCCTTGAATCATATTTAATGCCAGGAGGAGTAGGGAGCTTTTCAGAAAATAATATTAAAAACTTGCTTTTTTCTGCAAATGCCCCGAAAGATTTCGATCGTGGTCCCAATGACGGGGGAAAATTTTTTATATCAACTGGCTTACCTAGCTCGTGGGAGCGGACCTGTGAACAGCAGCGAGGACCCTTATAGTGTTACATCAAGCTGTTCGTCCAGTGAGATCGGACTTCCTATACATAAACATGTACAAAATGTGACTTTTCTTCCAAGCAGGAATGGGCCTACGGACAACCAGGACATCAAAAAGGCAATTATGAATTATGGGGAAGTGTCTACTATGATTAATTTTGACCCCTACAATATCACTATTTATAATCAAAACACATACGGTTATTACTATAATGGAACGACATCCTCTAACCATGCAGTGACCATTGTAGGCTGGAACAACTCTTTTAGTAGGAAGAATTTTTCCACAACTCCACCCGGAGATGGA
>PMJC01000236.1 GCA_003157235.1 Methanosarcina sp. | reverse complement strand
GGAGATCCACATAAACGTATAGAGAGCAACCCATCTCGAAAAAAAGATCCATGACGGAGGGCTAAAAGCTGGCTTTTCAAGCAAAAAAAACCAGTTTTCAAGAGATGAAGTCGTAAATGCTGAACCGATAGCTCCAGTAAGCTGGCAAAGTAACACTGAAGCAAGAAGCTAAAAGGAATTTACTTTCTGGGACATATAAGATGCCTAAAATATTTTGTTCTCTAATAATATTAATTTTGAGTTTAAAAGATTTCGATAAGCTTCAATTTTCGACTGGCTGTTTATAAAAGTATGTGTAAGCAAGTTGTTGAAATCAGAGGTTTATCTAAATTTTTTTGACTATAATTCCTCTTAAGTGATGCATCAATTGCCTGTTGTCCCGATTTCCAGTAAATCTTTACCTTCAGCTCCTCAAGGTGGAAAGATCCATTCCAAGCAATTTTAATGCTCTTCTAACAATTTAGGTTATGGAAAGCTTTGTAATTTGTAATATCTCCATCATAAAATATGAAGCTTCTTTCTTCATGTTCATAGTCTTGAATCCCATCATGATGTAGGCAAGTTTACTTTTCCTGCATCTCTTGTACAGATTATGCGTTGGACTTCCTCCTACTATCTCAAGGTTTAACTCCATGAAAAATTACTTCCCATAATGACTCAATTTTAGGTTTTTAAAAGATAGAATACATGATATGTCTAGCAAATTTTAGTTTTTGCACTGCAGTAAATTCCTACAGCGCTGGAGATCCTGTACAGTATTCACGTTTATTGCTAACTTGGGATTCTCAAGTATAAAATTAAAGTCTTCCTGTTCGTTTCTGATTTGAGAACTGTCCAGAATATTAATCCCGGTAGGTACAATTAGTTTACCATCCTTGTTGAAAACCGTTTCAGGCCTGATTCCAGCTCCCTTGCAGATATTTATTGGGACATATACTGAAAGTGCTGGTTTTTCTGCTTCCCAGTATTTCTCAATTATCGAATCTATAAGCTCTGAATCTATCAGGGGAATATCTGACATAATAATCATTACTGAAACAGTTGTTTGCGAAATTTCTACTGCATAAATCATATCCCCTACGTAGTTCCCTCCAAAGGTCCTGATTACTTGAATCTCTCCTTTATAATATTCCCGAATCATAATTTCGGTCTTAGGGGTTGCAGGAGATACTGCTACATAGACACGATCTATATTCTTTGTGGTTATGAGGGTATCTATCACATAGCTTATGAGTGGTTTTCCAAGTAATTCAACACACGGCTTTTCCCCCATTCCAAGCCGTTGTCCAATTCCTCCTGCCATTACAATAGCATCCATTCCAAATCTCTCATGTATCCATTTAATGAAATTTCAGGATAACTGCGATAATACTTAGGGCAGTCACCCTTCCGATTTCGTTAGCAACACCTATCCCGTCTCCATTTAACCCGCCAAAATGTGCATAGCTCCTGTTAAGAATTACCAGAGCAGAGACGCATGCTCCCAGATAGGGTAATAGCCCTATCCACCCAAAAGGCAGAAAACAGAAAATAGCTCCTAACACAAATCCTATAAGGAAATTCTGTTTGGTTGCTCCATTTATAGTCATTGTTCCAAGGCTAGGATAAGCCTGTTTTCCCTGGAGAGGTATAGGCTTTCCAAAAGCAGCTATTGTAAGCATGGATTGCTTTGCACTAACCTCTGCGATAAACATTGATGCGAACATCAACATTGGAAGGTAATATCCAACAACTGAGCCTTCTTCTTGTACCGCTCTTATCGAACCGTACAAAATAAGTAACAGCAGAATGCAGAAGGAGACTCCTCCTGTTCCGAGGTTCGTGTCCTTCAGAGCCTGTATTTTTTTTTCAAGTGATCCGTGAGCCATAAAACCATCCCCTATATCAGTGACTCCGTCAAGATGATTAAAACCCGTTATATAATATATGAATCCCATGATAAGGGCTGTAAGAACAGCTTCCGGAATAATTATCTGTCCTATGTATGCTACTGTCCCTATGATAATACCTAGCACGGCTCCTGCAATTGGGTATAAGTATATTTTCCCCATAAGCTCATTCATCCCTTCCATGCTGATTCCCACAGGGATCGTGGAAAGGAACCCCAAACTGGATTTAAAAGCAAGTAAAAATGAATTCATAGAATCTCGCCTGTTTTCCAATCTTTTGTTTCGAATTCTGCCAGACCTCTTGAATACATACTGGAGGATACTCCCCCTATAAGCCCCCCTATCACATCATCAATAAATGGTCCCAGGTTTGAAAGGATTCCTGGCTTTTGTTTGTCATACCTTACAAACTCGAATGCTCCTTTGGAGCCGCCAATATAGGTTGCAATACTTGTGCCAAGAACCTCATCTGCAATTATGAAACTCATGTCTTTTTCATAGGAACTTTTGCTAATGTTCGGAAGATTTCCTGCCCTACCTTCCCTCTCAAGCAGAATCCCGGAATAAATCAAAATGCATAGGTTTGGGTCCGAAAGAGCGTATTTGAGTTCTCTTTTAAACAAATATTCGGCTTTTTTCCTTGTCTCAAGCCCAGGATGTGGGATATACATTTCGAAAGCTGTATCTACAAGATCCTGAATACTGATGCCCTCTTCAGAAAGGACATCGAGTATGTCAATGGTAGCTCTACCCTCTACTTTTTCAGGTTTCCCTTTTTTCAGGTTCCTTTCATCAATATTTGATAACTTCATGAGATCACGTTATGATTTTTATCCTGGCTAGGTCAACTTTAGTAAGTTATTGATTCTATAAATAGAGTTTAACTTCATACTGGTTTATCCTACATTATGTATATTGTACACAGATATATAATTTGTTTGCCTATTTGACCACCATATATTCATTGAAAGTTAGATTAATTTTTAAGCTATTTTCATATTAAGAAAATAGATTTATTCTTGTGCATACCTGCAAAAAGTGGATGAGGGCTATATTTCACAATAAATCTTTTATTATATCCTAGTCGTTTTATTTTACACTTAAGTGAGGCTAAGCATCTCTGCTTCAATATATGAAAACATAAAATTCGTTACACTGAAAACTTAGGAGGGTTTCGATAAATCTATGATTTTCACAAGTCATTTATACATCATTTATAAGCATACCAATAAATATGAGGGTTTATCGAAATTCTCAATGAAATCTATTTTCCTTGGGCTAATTAAAAGCCCCTTAGCTATCACTTTATTGCTACCGAAACCTTTAATATCTAAAAGAATCATGAGAAGAATTCATCACATTTCCTCTTATCTGTATGCGACTGTGGTTTAGTGGCTATGACCTGAGCTTCCCAAGCTTAGAACCCGGGTTCGAATCCCGGCAGTCGCA
>PMJC01000362.1 GCA_003157235.1 Methanosarcina sp. | reverse complement strand
AATTAGCCAAATTTTATTTACCTATTTACAAAAGTTCTATCAACTTGTCTCGGATTTGTAAGCTTCCAAAGAACTTTGGGAAAAGAAGAATGAGTATAGATTTTTCTCACATTTTAGCATTTTTGCACTCTAGTTGTTAGTGCACTTTCTGATATTTTTACTTTATCAACATCATTTTTCATATTCAATGTTTAAAATTAGAACGAAAATAGAAAGATAAAAATTATGATAAAGAATTATAGATCTCAATACAGTTAGGTGGTGTTATGAGCAAGAATCGAATTATGATTTTCGATGTGCTGCGGATTGTAGCAATAATGATGGTCGTCTTAAGCCATGTAGGCTGGTTTTATGGTGTAGCGCAACAGTCCTTTGGAATACCCGAAATGTACGCTATAGGTTTATATGAAAGCATTGGAGGGTGGGGGGTATTCATATTTATTCTGATAAGTGGAGCTGCTTTAGAATATACATATGGAACTAAAATCCATAGCCCAGTAAATAATTTTGATGCTAACGGCTTTATGAAAAAAAGGCTTATCAGGATTTATCCGGTGTATCTATTTACTGTTTTACTTGCAGTGGTATTCGGTGATGGAATACTTTCAAATTTAAAATGGTCGGAACTCGTAATGACAATCACCGGATTTTATCCAGCCTTCACACTAGCTGGTGTTCCCACAACTACATGGAGTGGCACTATTGATGGAATAGGGTGGTTCATAGGGACCATAGTATGTCTGTACTTTATGTATCCCTGTTTATCAAAATTTTTGAAAGAGAATGGTATATCAGGTCTCTTCACAATATTTTTAGTTGCCATGTTCGTTAGAATAACCATACCTCCAGGATTCGGAGGAAGGAGTTGGTATTGGTTCCCATTGTCCAGAATGTTAGAATTTTCGTTAGGGATTTATATTGTCCAGAATGGATATTATATAAAAACCATAAACGATTCAATCCTGATAAAGTTTTGTAGCGACTTATGTTTTCCCATATTTCTTGTGCATTATTTTCTGCAGGAAATCTTGTGGAAAATCCCAGACACGTATAATCTGAATATAATTACATATGTATTCGTTACTATGATCGTTGCATATATCGTTTATTTCATGGATCCACATATCAAATCGATAATTGAAAAATACATTTGACAGGTTACTTTAAAGCAACAAGGTGGATCAAAGATGAGAATTAGTTTTGTAAAAGGTTTTAACTATTCATTTTAAGCATAATTTGGATTAAATTAAATCACTTTTGTATCAAAACCCATCTTTTTGCTTCAGCTAACACTTTGTGAATAGATATTAACAGTAGCTTGAAATCAATATTTAATTAGGACTATTAAGAATATTTCAATAGACCCATTTGGATTTAAGAAAATGCCTTAAATTACCCCACAATCGATTTTCTTTTACTTCATTTATTTAGCTTAGGTGATCAGGCTGATCTTAGATGTCAAAAAGTTGATCTTTGTGAAACTGCAGGGGGTCATTACCTGCAGTCCGGTAGAGAATCCGTTTTAAGGATTTTTGAACCTTATTTGCCAGATTAAATGTGGTTCTAATGCTTTTCCAATAAAAATATATGTTTGGGTGTACGGATTGTACCTGCAATTCTCACCTTTTTTACAGGAGAAAAAGCTCTATTGGTGAGATCACTGAAATTTTTAAAAATCTTGGGCTTTCGCCTATTCTGACTGAACTATGAAACTTCTGTTTCTTTTCTTTGACATCAACAGGAAAGCTTAAGGTAAAACAGGATTGTATTCTAAGTTATCAGAAATAAGGCTTTTTGATCAGGGGACGTCGAATGGAACATTTTTCTTTTATTGCCTGCATGCCTGACAGACCAGGAACATTGCACAGGGCAGCCGAGATAATACGCCGGTACGAAGGAAATCTTAATAGAATTCAATATGACCGCAGAATCGACAGACATACTGTTTTTTTTGAAGTGACTGCCGTTCCACAGGTTTATGGCAAAATCCGTGAGGAACTGGACAAAATAGGTTATCTCCAGACTTCCCTCCAGCCTGTAGCTTTTCTAAAATTCTATGTATATCTCCCGAACTATTTTGGCGCCCTATTCGATTTCCTTAATTATATTACTTCATCGGGGGCAAATATCACTTTTCTTGATTTTGATGATCGGGGACAGCATCCTGAAAGACTTGTTGTAGGTCTTAATATCGAAAATACCAGCCTAATCGATTCCCTTCTAAACCAGCTCAAATCACGGTACAGGCTAGAGATTATCGAGTACGACACAACCGATGAGAAACTTGATGACATGGTATTTTATCTCAGGCTGGCTCAAAAACTTAGATCTTTTATTGGAAGTGCTGAAGATGCATTTCTGATGAGGTTTTTGCACGATATTAACCATATTGCACAGGAACTTTCAAACCTTCGTAAAGATTCTGTTGAGGTCTTTGAAAACATCCTGAAAATAGGGGACTGCCTGAACCGGACTTTGGGGGAAAACTTTTATGCTGATGTGCAACGAATACTAATTAAAAATGACGTCGAACTATTTTGTTTTCAGCTTCCATGCGGGGGAAATATCTACCTTTTCGATACCCCTTCCGAAAGGATCATGATTGATACAGGTTATGGCGTCTATTACCAGGACGTTGTGACTATGCTCCAGCACTACAGGCTTGGGGATTTAAGCCGGCTCAAAAGGATTTACATTACCCATACTGATGCAGATCACTGTGGAACCGCATGCTTTTTTTCTGCTCCTTCTTATCTTAATCATGAAATTCTTTTGATTACACAGGAAACAAGCAGAGCATATGGATCCTGCAATCAGGGATGTATTCTTGAAGAAATCTATACGAAAATAATCAATCTTTTTTCCAAGTTTACTCCGCCTTCGAATGTAGTGCTTTTTCCTGAAATCTCAGCATCTGATGAAAACATTGAAAAACGAGGGGCTTTCTCTATAATTGCTCGGTTTCACATAGGAGATTTGAATTTTGAAGCCCTTGCAGGATTGGGAGGGTATATGCATGGGGAAGTTTTCTATCTTTGTCCTGAAGAGGGGTTGATTTTCCCTGAGGATGCTGTCATCAATTTTAAAAGTTTGAGTTCTGATAGGAAGGAATATAACTTGCTCGCTGATTACCTTATGACCTCTGTAAATGTTGACAGTAAGCTTGCTCGGGAAGAGCGAAATGCCCTTCATTCCCTGATCTCCGAAATCGATGAAAGGCTCACAGGAAAGGGTAAAAAATGTTTGATCTGCTGTGGGCATGGCTCGGTATCCGTACTTGAAGATGGAAAACTCATCGAATACACAGAGCCAGAGATGATACACTGCAAAGCAAATAAATATTTTTATCTCTCAAGAAGATTTTTGCGAAGAGCACTGAGGTGAACCACTCCTCCCTGCCTTCTGATGAAGGCTAGGAAGGAGCGTCATGGCTCATCCCTTAACTTTTTGTTCACAAGTCCCCAATCTTTTCCCCACGTTCCATAGGTGTCATATAACTATTAGATTTTGATCTTGAAGAGATAATTTATTGATATTGATTGCTGCGTTTATATCTCTATCAGGCTTTGTCTTGCAATCGATACATATCCATTCTCTATCTTTCAAGGTCAGATTTGAATGATGGAATCCGCAAACATTACAAAGTTTAGAAGATGGTTTAAACTGTCCTATTCGAAGAATAGTTTTTCCTAATCATTCGGCCTTATATTCCAACTTTGTTACAAAACTACTCCCAGCAGAATCTCCTATAACCTTTGCTAAACACTGATTCTTTTGCATCCCTTTAACATTCAAAGTTTCCAGCGCAATAGCTTGGTTCTCGCTAATTATTCTAAATGAAGTTTTATGCTGGAAATCGTTTATCTGATTGCTTATTTTTTCATGGAGTTTAGACAGATGTAGTCTTGCTTTATCCCTATTTTTCGAACCCTTAACTTTTTTACTTACTCTTTTTTGTAGAACTTTCAGCCTAATAAGTGAGTTTTGCAGATATTTTGAGTTCTCAACTTTCTCTCCGGTAGAAAGGAATGCAAAGTCTTTGATACGACATCAATCCCTATTGAATAAGGATTAAAACAAACACATCTAGCACATGATTACTGTTCAAAATGAGATACAATCACAAATAGCTTAATATACCTGAGATTCTCACTCCATTTGTAACCAGTGGAGCCACCCATGTCGGAAAATCGGTCTTATGCTCCCACTTGACCTTTCCGATTTTCAGGTATAAGGCACTTATGGAGTCGTTTCCTATGCCATTTTGCATGGACTCAAATGCAGGCTTAACATGACCTTCTCCAGAACTGCTGAAGTAATTCATTCCCTGATTGTTACAGCAACATAGATGTTATTCTCATCAAAAGCAGAATATGCCTGAACTTCGGCTCCTGGATTGAACCCAACCGCTCTCTGCCATTTTACATGGCTGGAAAGTTTGTGCGGTAAAGAAAAACTACATTTTTTCACCAAATTGACTTTCCTGTGGTGAAATTCATCGCAATAATCTCCCCTCTCTTATTGTGGCCAATTATTATTTTCTCGGAGCCTTTGCTAGAGTTGATAGTGACTAGATTTTGCTACAAAACTATACATAAGTGAAAACAATAACTAATAAAATTTAAACAGAATCATCAATAATCTGCATCATATTTTGTATGGTAAAAGAAAACAAATATTAGGTCATCATATTTTGC
>PMJC01000150.1 GCA_003157235.1 Methanosarcina sp. | reverse complement strand
CATATTGATTTTATATTTCCTACGATGTTTCTACCATAAACCGAATTCAATCTGCACTCATACATTTTAAGCCTTTAGATCCACTGAAAATTACATCAGATTCTTCGGTCTAAATTCTCTTGGAAAAGGTATTTTTACATAATTTTATATCCAAATTTGCGAATTTTATACTCACTTTTTAACACTTATTTTGGTTAAATAAATATTTTCTGTTTGATAAGCAAAAATTTGTATCACCTAAGGGGTAAGAGCAAGACTTGCGGCATTGTAAAAGTTTTTGGACACATATTTAGATAGTCAAATCTCAGATATTTTAATTAACTGAAGAAGTCACTTTTATTGTATCAAGAAAATTATTAGTACAGGCTGAGGTGAAAAAATAATGCTTAAATAAAGTTCCTGCTTAAAAAAGCGAAGTTCAGATAATTTATGGAATCAGTTTATAAAAAGATGCAATATAACAGCAATTCACTAAATTGTAATCGATGAATACAAAAACTGATCTAATTATGTTAGTCTTATTAAAAAATGATGTGCAGTAGAAGCTCTCAAATTAGACTTCTAACTTAAAAATCTATTTTTTTCATTAATCCTGGCTTTCACTTATTTTTTATTTTACAGCATTAACATTAAATAATACAAAATTTGACGTTCTCATGGCTAAAAATAGTGTTATATATAAGGAAGTCCTCTTCGAGGACTCACTCGAAAACTATCTTAGCATAGAAGGTACTTCAATTTGCCAATTATTGCACTTTCTCTCATTGAGAGATTTCAAAGCACGTAGGAAATACTTTCTATACCAACAAAAATTTTCAATTAAAGTAAAGTGTTTCTTGTATGATAAAAACTCTTTATTTTGAAAAGTTTTAAAAAACGCAAGTATGATAAAACTATTTCTTCCCTAACAGAGGAAGAAGCTATTCTGGAATTTTTTTATGAAAAAGTCCAGATAAAACTTCCTTAAGGTTGAAACCTTATCATTTTATGAATAAGAGGCTCTTAGAAGAAGATATCAATGAGATAATTATGTTTTTTGATGAAAAA
Source organism: Methanosarcina sp. (assembly GCA_003157235.1). Lineage (GTDB taxonomy): Archaea > Halobacteriota > Methanosarcinia > Methanosarcinales > Methanosarcinaceae > Methanosarcina. The sequence continues at coordinate 2,224 of PMJC01000150.1, read as the reverse complement.
ATCCTCAAAACTCTCACAAGAAAAAAAGCTAAGATCGATTTTACTTCACTTAGAGCTTCAAGATATGAGGAGCATTCTGATTATAATCCACATTATGAATGTATAATAGATAAGGTAACATCACAATTTTTGGAACTTAGCCTGTTTTCAGGATATATATTAATGGTTTTGCTTCTGATTTTCTTGAACTTATTAAACATATACAAGCTTTACAAAAAATAAATGCTGATATAGGATCATATTCTGCTGATGAGGTTATGATTCTTTTCTTAATCATGCATAGATATGGTTTCATCTTAAAGCAACACCAGGCATCACTTATACATCAAATGCCGTAATCAATAAGAAAGTAGAGATTGAGAGAATAGATCATGGGCCAATAAAATATGGAAAAAAGAAGAGAAATATCAACACAAAAATGAGAGAAAAACTCAGTTTCCTATGCCATAATGGAAGAATGGTTCAGATTGAAATACATCTGAGAAACAAAAAGAGATATGCCAGGTCTCCATGGTATATCAACTATTGGTACTACATAATTACAAAACAAGGTTCAGAACAAAAATTCATTTGTAGAATATTTTAAAAAACAATTGTTAAATTGAATCACGGATTTTAAGAGCTAATTTGAGATCTTCACAACATAGATGGATTTTTTATTTAGTAACTATAATAATATATTAGATATCTGAACAATTTTATTCGACATTTTATATCTGAAATCGACCACAAATCACAAAATATTGGCACATTTAGTTTGAGTAGAGCTAAACGTATAAATTCTTTTGCTACCGCTATTATCAAAAATAGTTCAATTTGGATTCAATCAAAGCTGACACATAAGCTATATTTCAAGGTTCTAGCAACAATGTCTATACAAATTGTCATTCAAACACTCAATTCAAAGTACAGGTTAAAAAATACTTTGTGGAGTTTAGTTAAACAATCATCTAAAGAAAATAGACTTGTAGCCATCAAAAGAGATAAAAATCAAAATGAGTTTAAGAAATGTATTTTTCTACAAAAAAATTATTTGACTCGATCAAACTTCTTGTTATTTATTTCACTGTGATAAATATATAAGTATAAAATGATCTCCCTGTAGATATAAAAAGGGAAATGGAACAAATTCAAGGTAAAATTCGAGAAAATGGATAGAATTATACAGGGTATCTGAGCTAGTTGGCGAAGTATTAAACTTGTTAAAGTAAGAAGTTTCTCAATTTAATCTTAAGAGTAAACATCAATGTATTTTTATTCCGTCATTTAGCTATAACTATCTTTTTTAAGGAAAATATATTCTAGAATGTTTATCGAGTTTCTAGATATTCATATATAAAAACTTCAATGAATAAACTTAAATCGGTTTATTTAAAAATGAAGAAGCATAAATTGAATAAATTAGAATAGTTGATTACTGCGAGTATCGCACATACTCAAATTTATAAATTTTAAAACATCAATCTTGTAGACAAACCTTGTAGGTGGGGACAAGGCAATTGCCGATACTGGGAAATCATGCAAATCAATTCTATTGATTTTTATTACACCAGTGCTTGAATTCACAGTTTTTGTCAATAATTTTAAAATATAACTTGGGGGTTATTCAAATTGAATAATGAGCTATCGATAAGCAAAGAAATCCGATGTATAAGTAAAACAGAACAATAAGTAAAACAGAACAATATCAACCCGAAAGAGGTATAACTCCCCAGAACATCATAATAGTTCTTCCTACTTATAATGAAGAAGTCTCCATCGGAAGCATGGTTCTCCTGACCAAATTTCATGCGGACAACGTAATAATTGTTGACGACGGTAGTTCAGACCGTACAGCTGACATTGCCAAAGAAGCTGGGGCCGAAGTAATCGTACAGCAAATCAACATGGGAAACGGAGGAGCTCTAAAAACTGGTTTTACAACCACAGCCAGTTTGGGTGTCGATGTAATTGTAACGATGGATTCAGACGGCCAGCACAACCCTGCCGACATTCCAAAGCTAGTAGCTCCAATTATTGAAGGAAATGCTGACATTGTAAATGGTAGCCGCTACTTAAACGGCCTGGACAAAAGCACTCCTTTTTACCGCCGTGTCGGCCAGACAATTTTGGACAGGTTCACTAACATAAGCTCAAGCATCCATAGTACCGATTCCCATTGCGGTTTTCGCGCCTTTGCGGCCTCTACAATAGATGTTTTTCGCTTCAACGCACCGGGCATGGC
>PMJC01000414.1 GCA_003157235.1 Methanosarcina sp. | reverse complement strand
ACATTTTGTACATGTTTATGTACAGGAAGTCCGATTTCACTGGACGAAAAGCTTGATGTAGCCACTATAAGGGTCATCGCTGCTGTTCACAGGTCCGCTCCCACGAGCCAGGTAAGCCAGTTGACATAAAAAAATTTCCCCCGTCATTGGGACCACGATCGAAACCTTTCGGGGCATTTGCAGAAAAAAGCAAGTTTTTAATATTATTTTCTGAAAAGCTCCAGGTTTCTCCTGGCATTAAATATGATTCAAGGGACCCATCAGTTGCAAATGCCCAGCAAGAACCTGCAGAACCCTGATTTTTCACAGGAGTTATCCTGTTCAGAGTTCGTAAGTCATAAGAAGTTGGAATGGATGTGTTTGCTGAAGCATATACGCCTGCGACTGATGCATGTTTTAGATGACTAAGGTCGACAGGTGATGGCGAGAAGCCAGCTTTATGTCCATTTGGGGACTGTGTGGTTTGGTAGACAAGTTTTCTATTCTTGTATTCGGTAAATTTAGGATTTTCTGGTGCAAGTCCAACCTTTGGAGAAAATTTAGTTTGGTTTATAATATCTTTGTGAATAAATTTATGATCAGTATGTACAAATGTTGGTTTGTTTTCTTCTGAAAATCCTGTATATGCCATTGCTGTTGATGAACTTATTACCAACAACAAAACCAGAAGTTCAGTGAAAATTACTAATTTTTTTACTATATTTACATCATTATTTATAATGTGATTTTTTTTCATATTTATCTCCTTCTTAATTTATTTAATAATATCTCATTAACTTTATTCTATACTTACACCATATTTTAAAAATTATCTCGCCCTAACACCCAAAGTTTACTTTTTGAATTTTAAGTAAACTTCTATAGCTATTGATCAAAGACTTAAAATGGTGTATCACTCTTTTTGGGTATAATTTTGAGAGATTCTAGAGCTTACTACTTCCAGTAACCCCGAATAGTGACTTCGATATTTTTCATTTTTTGAAATGCATTGCACTATACTTACAGCATAACATTATAAATAATCTTATTTTGTTGTGATAGCATATAAAGTTATTTTTTAACATCAACTTTTTATATTTTATAAAGATTAATATGATTAAAAACTTATAATAGATATAAATTAAACAAGACGAAAAACTCTATCATGTGACACTTTAATCTGGGAAAGATCAACATCTTTTGGCTTCTGAACAGAGATACAAAAGTGTAAAAATTTACAAAATAACTTAAGCATTTGAGATGCTTATAAATAGTTATCTAAAAAAAGAAATTGCTAAATTTTTTTCAGTTAATATAAACACAATTTTAGATTGGACATTTATTTAGCTAGTGTGCCAACTTCTTTGTAAAATCACAAATATTAAGTATTTAAATAGAAGGAAAGAAATTCAACCTTTGAAGAAATGAATTAAACATAGTATACAAAAATTTAACCTTAAACTTATAGATTTTTATAATTTTAGTGGTTCCTAAATAATTTTTTTGAACATTTAATTCATTTTTTATTCATTCTGGTAACTCTGGTAGGATTCAATATTTAATTAGACAGTATGGCAGTTGCAGAAGGCTTTCAGGATCAAGAACCACTTGTTACTAGCAATATCAATGCAGGAACAATTAGTCTATCAGGAAATAACTCTCCTTCTACAAACTAGATTCCCATAGGAGGTATGTCTGTGGGACAGATTGTAAACACGTTTAACAATCTCACAAATAACGGAAGCTTAGCTGGAGACTTAGACATCACAATTAGCAATGTAGGCGGTGAGCTAGGTACTGGGCCTTTTTACTCAATGGTTGCACAAGCTCCTGCCAAGCTTGCAAATATATCAACTATAGTTATATGGATTGACACTGCAGTGCTGGACCTTCTCAGGTGAGAGCAAACGACATCTTACTGAATCTGTCTAATGGTAATCCCATTTCCACTGTTGCTAACAATAGTACTACTTTGATCCATCAAACAATAAATAGTTATAACAATTTATTATGGACTAATGCTGCACAAAATATGCTATCTGATGCATTATATATTGTTCATTATATGGGCCAACTTCCAAGTACTGTTTATTAATACAGTTGAGGGAGAAGGCATTACATTTTCGACTCAGTACACTATTTTAACAGCCTCAAACAACCGGCATTGGACTGATAATTTGGGTAATAACAAATAATTCGTGCTTCTGATCTTGAAGTACAAAATTAATAGAAAATTTCGAGAAACTCCAATGCCAACAAATTTTTTGTATAGGCTAAATATAAGCAGTTTTTGGCATTGGAGTTTATCGAAACCCACTATAAAAGTTAAACTCCATAAATGTAGAATTTCTGTGCTTACAGTGAAAATTATATATATGCAATAATGAAATTGAAGAAAAGATACATTCCATAAATAAATCTCAAGCATGAAAACGGAAAAAGCACTCAAGAATATCTAAAATAAATATTCCTTAAATATATATATATATCTGTATGGCTTCAAATGACTCCTTACACTCCAGCTTGACAGCTGATCATTATATTTAGAGTAAAAACATGATAAGTGAACATAAATGGTGTAAGATAGCCTTACTTTCAGCATGTATGATTTTAATGCTGATAAATATCATAGGCAAGAAGCCTGTAACCATGATTACATAACTTGTGAACGTGGAGACTAAAAATACACGTTGGTTAAATTACTACAAAATAGAGATCAACGTAATGGATATTGAATTTACTGACAAACTTATCAGTAATTTGGAGTCTCTAAATCATGAAGCTGTTACATGATGGGGATAAAAAATTATCACTAAGAGAAGCTAAATTGAAAATTTGCAAGACGCAAATTTATGAGAAGCTATCCAAGTAGTATGTAGAATAATTAGATGGTCACGATATTAGCAATAGTGTACTTCAATTTCCTTTTTTATGTATTTTTAAATCTCCTTAGTCTCATTGCACTTCGATTTTCTTTCCTGCTTTTCTAGTAGAATGTTTTCTAAAGGCATATATGGCTATAGCTCCGAGAAGTAACCCCAAGATTATTTTGGTAAATTTCTTCATTCCAGACCTTTTCATGGGTTTATTTGATTTTATTTTTTCTGTTTCAATTTTGTTATGATATTCCATTGACTTGATAGTCTTAAAGGCGAGTTTTTTGAGGATATATCCCAACAGAAATAGCTTAAAGTATTTACTTCTCAAGACTCGCCCCTTTTTAGATTTACATGAAATAATTTTCTTCATAAAATTTGCGCTCAGCAACATTTTACCGTACTTTACCATACTTACCAAGCTTAAACCCCCTTGATAATTTCCCTAAATGAAGTCTCTTTATCCGTAACATCCTTCTGGAAAGGTGTAATTAATTCTACTCATTAATCTACGTCATATTTTGAGTAATATATAACTGCAACTATATATTACATCCTGCAGATGCCCACATATGTAGAATTTGTTTACCTATTTGTTCACTATTGCTTCATTGAAAGTCAATTTAATTTTGATTATACTATCATATTTAGAAAATAAATAGTTTTCTTATGCACATCTGCAGAAAGCCTCAAATTCATCGAAAATCTCCCTTTCAACAATATTAAGTTCTCCCAAATCTTCCTCTCAACCATTCAAGTTCTTCGGAAGAACCGAAATTGTAGATCATGTATTTCTGGTGAAAAGAAACTTCAAGCTTTTTGCGAGGGTTATCGGCGTTTAAAGAGCACTTATTTATAACTTTATAGTAGGCAAGGGAGGTTTATTTCAAAACATTCGTTCAAGCCTTGACACAAAAACTTAAGAATATAATTTAAAAATTTGATGCCAAAATATAATTTTCTTGGCCAATTATAACAAACTAAATATAACATATTCTGAATATAATGCGATATTCTTTATCTTTAGAAGATTTA
>PMJC01000021.1 GCA_003157235.1 Methanosarcina sp. | reverse complement strand
ACCGCCGGGCCGTTAGGCGTCAGAGTGGGCCAAACCGACAGCCCGTCTTTGCTAGAGAATTAGCCGTGATAATTATAATTCGTTTGTTCTATTGTGCCTTGATTCATCGCTTATCAGATTTCATCTTGAAGTGACAGTTTTCAGCCGTTTACTGGGACCGTTCCATCAGGACAACTTTATCTTGACATGACAGCTCCTGCCCATCTACCGGGACTTAAGCACTCCGCCGCCTAACAGATAAGGCTTCGTGTGGTCTTTTTCAGACCCAACATTAAGCCGCGTTTCAGGACATCCCTACCAATGCTCATTAGAGAGAACTTATTACTATGGGGATTCAATTTTTTGTGTCGCTTTTGAAGGTGATATCAGAGTATAATATTTTAGCCACTGATGGCTCAAAGATTGGTGAAATCCAGATTATTCAAGGCTGTTGGGAAAAGCCTGTTCAATTTTTTTTGATTTCTATACAATATGGTATCATGTCCTTCTCAGAACGGGTTTAGTTATTATCTGGAAAAGCCAATGACCCTGACCATTGTTTGCCGGAAAATTTAGACCACCAAAGGACGGAGTTAAGTATTTGTTGTTTAGCTGTGTATGTAAATTGTAACCTTCCTGGCGAAATGAGGTTAATAAGTACAGCTTTTGCACTTCCGTGTATTTCAACCATTTTTGTACCGGCGCTGATACAGCCAATAAATCATAAATAATCTAAATGATTTATTTAGACTTTGTATAAATAAATGATTTGTTAAAAAAAAGTAAGAAAATCTTTGTCACATTTATTTAAGTAAGGACATGTATATAAAAATGACTTTCTATTCAACATCTTAAATTCTTTATAAGAGATAAATTATTGTGTCATCTAAAAACCTAATGTTAAGTCAGATGAAAAGTGCTCGTCAAATATTTATAAATCTAGTNNAAATTCTCTTTTATCTATAGGAAACAGTAAATTATGATATTAATAATCAACATATTATTTAGAATGGTTATAAACTAAAGAATTTTAGAATAATAATATTGAAAATTAGGTAACATTTTAGGTATAAAACTTATTAAGCATTTGTTTTATGATCTAATTAATCACAGGTACGCTGGCTCTTTTGGTTAACTAATAAATACTTGAAATCATGAAATTCCTAAATTTTTCTTTAATTCTATGTGGTATGCTTATAATTACTGCATTTAGTTGCAAAAAGAATGACGAAGCAAATAAACAAGTTAATCCTTTGTTGATAAAGGAATGGAAGTTAACTTCTATTCAAAATACTAAAACTAATCAAATGATTGAGTATCCTGATAATTTAACATACAAACAATTGCTAATAGTTAAGGATAGTATATCCTTATTATTTGAAGGCTGCGGTGGTAACCAAGGCTATGCTAATTATTCGGTTAATAATAACACAATTAAATTGTCTGACATTAAAATACTCCACATGGATTATTGCATGAATGATCAGTGGAATGATTATTTTTTTAATAATTTGGAAAGAGCTTTTCAATATAATATTACGGAAGATAAACTAATAATTTATTCAAAAGGTGATTATAATTTATATTTTGTTCCTACCTCCAAATGACAGTGACAATATTAATATAAATCTTATCTAACCCTAACAAAACAGCCATGAATCGTTTTAAAAATTATTCTATCTTTTTAATAACATCTGTTTTTTTTCTACTATCAACGAATGAACTTAATGCCCAAATAAGTGAAGGCGGCATTCCAAGAAGTTTCAAAGAAAAAAAGATTAAATCAGTTTCTGAAATACCATTTGTTAAAATGCCTTCATTCGATGTTGCAGCAATGCTTAAAGAAGATAGCCTAAACCATGATAATCTTAAATCATTTCGCTTCGCCAAGGGCTTCGATGTGTCATACTCATTAGATAATTCCGGAAAATGGGAAACGTTGGATAATGGAGACAAAATCTGGCGATTGGGTATCAGATCACCAGGAGCATATTCAATTAACGTTTTTTTTAGTGAATTTGAAATCCCGGATAGCGCTAAATTATTTATATTCAATAAAAAAATGAAATATGTAATTGGCGCTTTTACTTCAAAAAATAATAATGAAAATAAAATACTATATACTTGCCCTGTTGAATCAGATGAAATCATCATAGAATATTTCGAACCAAAGAATATCAAAAAACGTGGTAAATTAGCTATAGGTGGTATAGGTCATGATTATAGAGGTATTCTAAGAGATTGTGCTCAAGGTGGCAGTTGTAAGGGAAAGTCTGACACTTGTGAGGTAGATGTAAATTGCCTCCCGGTTGGAGCAAACTGGCAAAATGAGAAACATGCAGTTTGTAGAATAATTTACAAAGAAGGAAGTAATTATACTGCGGGTACTGGAGCCTTGGTAAATAATACGGCACAAGATGGCACTCCTTATTTATTAACTGCTAATCATTTAATTTGCAGCAATACAATCGCTCAAACTGTTGTTGCTCTTTTCAATTATGAAAGTCCTTCCTGTAATGGTGGAGATGGGCCTTTGAATCAAACAATTTCAGGGGCGACATTGTTGGCAAATAATGCATATTCAGATTTTGCCCTTTTAAAACTTAGCTCTACACCTCCTCAAAGTTATAATCCCTTTTATTTAGGATGGGATAGAAGAGGAAACAATCCTTTAGTTCCAGCTACAATTATTCATCATCCTAAGGGTGATGTCAAAAAAATTTCAGTTACAAATGGTAGTATAGAAGCTCTTATTTATTATGACGGTTCTAATACTAACATTTGTGCACAATGGATGAATAGAGATACCTGGCATGTCTTACATTACTCGGTTGGGGTGACCGAAGGTGGTTCTTCGGGATCACCATTACTTGATGCTAACCATAGAGTGATAGGTCAATTATTCGCGGGTTTTTCTACATGCTCAAATAAAAGCGATGATTATTATGGCCGTTTTTCAACTTCTTGGAATTATGGTAGTACTAATTCAACACGATTAAGCTATTGGTTAGATCCATTATCCGAAGGTGACAGCACTTTAAACGGAAGTTCGTCAAGTTATATTGTATCTGGGGCTACTCTTATTTGTACTACAAGTGGTGTTACTTATACAGCAACACCACCGCCAAATGATTATACACTTACTTGGTCTTCAAGCAATAATCTTAGTTTACTATCTTCATCTGGTAATAGCGCTGTTTTCATAGCAAATACAAATTCAGCAAATAAGGGTTGGGTACAAGCAATTTATACTTCCAATATTAAGACGTTTTCAACACTTCATTATACTGTTTGGGTTGGTTCGCCAGCTATTAGCAATGTTTCCGGCCCAAGTGGTGGTTTAGTAGGTGGATCTTCTGCCTATCATGCAACTCTTACTGATGTTCGTGCTAATGTAACTTCTTTTAATTGGACATTAATGCCGTCCGTTTATAATAATTATTTTAACCCTAATGGTGATTATTGCTATATAATATGGTATA
>PMJC01000009.1 GCA_003157235.1 Methanosarcina sp. | reverse complement strand
TCGTGATGTATGGGAAAGATTCACCTCAAACAAATGTTCCTCCTGGGAATATGACATAGTTGCCCCGGGATTTAAATATAATATGCCCGATATAAATGCAGCAGTGGGACTGGCCCAATTGGAAAAAGCCTTTTATTTCAGGGATCAGAGACAACGTTGTGCCTCTTATTACTTTCATGAATTAGAAAACATAAAGGTAATTGACCTTCCGGTTTGCATGGGCCCTATTGAAAATCATTCCTGGCATCTATTCCCTATAACAATCCTGCCTGAAGCTCCTGTATCAAGAAATGAATTTATAATACAAATGGAGCAAGCTGGGATTGGAACTTCTGTTCATTATAAGCCACTACATCGTATGACTTATTATAAGGAAACTTACGCTCTGAAGCCGGAGGACTTTCCAAATACTGAAAGAATTTGGAATGGTACAGTTTCTCTACCAATTTTCCCTGATTTGACCAACCGTGAGTTGAAATATATTTGCCAGACAATTAAAAGAATCTTAACTAAATAATGGGGTTTAGATTTTTTAGGTTGGAGGCTTATACATTACTAATGTATCTCAAATGGCTGAAGTCAGCCAAGCTAATTTCTGATATTATTATTTTCCCAATTCTCTATTAAGCAATTTCAGAAACTACTAAACCATGTTTAAAATATATCCAAAATGGCTGGAATTCCTGCGAATTAAAGCCAGAGAGTTTTTCCAGAGGTACTCAATACCCAGGTGGATAGTGTTTGGACTGGACATCTTTGCGGTCTTTCTTATTTTTCTTTTAGCCTACATCCTTCGTTTTAACTTTGTCTTTACTGATTTCGAACCAAAGCTCGCTATTGACCAGGCATTTATAGCAATGTGCATATATGCAGCATTTGAGCTTGTATTTCGTTCCTATTCAGGCCTTATACGTCACACCACTATAATAGATATTTTTATTGTATTTATGGCCACCAGTTCTTCTTTAATAGTTCTTTTGGGATTAACTCTTCTTGGCAGAAAAATGGACTGGATGGTAACCTTGAACATACCAATATCGATAATACTTATTCATTATGTTACGATTACACTATTATTGTTCTTTATTCGCATAATAATTAAAATCGGATTTCAATTAATCAGCACTTCAGGGGGTAAAAAAAATGTATTGATTTTTGGTGCCGGGGATATGGGGGTTATTGTTAAACGGCTTATTAATAGTGATATACAAAGCAGTTACAAAATTTCAGGTTTTCTTGATTACAGCAAGAGATTACAGGGCAAAAAACTGAACGGAATATCTGTTTTTAATCCTGATGTCCTTAATGCAGTTTTTCTGCTTAAACATAAAATTGATACTCTTATTCTTGCAGTGGAAAATATTGCATCAAAGCGGAAAAGTGAAATCATTCGGACGGCTATGTATCTTGATCTTAAAATTCTTGAAACACCAGCTGTTGATAAATGGTTAAATGGTCAGCTGCATATTGGTCAGATACAAAAGGTTAAAATAAGTGATTTGCTCGGAAGAGATCCTATTAAACTCAACCTCGAGTTAATTGGAAAAGGATTAAAAGGAAAAACCATTTTAGTAACAGGTGCTGCCGGATCGATTGGTTCAGAAATTGTTCGCCAGATTGCCCGGTTTACGACCAGAAAAGTAGTANNTTTAGTAATATGCAGTTTCAGTTGCTTTTGGCTGATGTTACAAATTGTGAAAAAATGAAGTGCATATTTCAGGAGTTTCATCCTGAAATCGTTTTCCATGCGGCAGCTTATAAACATGTTCCCCTAATGGAAGAGAATCCCCATGAAGCCATCCGGGTAAACGTGGGAGGTACAAAAATTATTACTGAGCTTGCTGTGAAGTATGAAGTTGAAAAATTTGTGATGATCTCAACCGACAAATCAGTGAATCCTTCCAGTGTAATGGGAGCATCTAAGCGGGTTTGTGAGATGATTGTACAATCGAGAGCTCAACAGCCTGGAGTAAAAACGCAATTTGTTATTACACGGTTTGGAAATGTTCTGGGTTCGAATGGGTCAGTAGTTCCTTTATTCAGTAAACAGATCGAAGCGGGTGGACCTGTAACAGTTACCCATCCTGAAATTACACGCTATTTCATGACAATCCCTGAAGCATGTGAGCTGGTACTGGAGGCCGGATTTATGGGCAGAGGAGATGAAATATACGTTTTTGATATGGGTAACCCAATTAAAATAGCCGACCTTGCTCACCATATGATACAGCTTTCAGGGCTAGTACCAGGGAAAGATATTAAAATTGTATATACCGGTTTACGACCGGGGGAAAAGCTGTATGAAGAGCTACTTTCAGATAAAGAAAATACTCTTCCCACATATCACCCAAAAATAAAGATTGCACAGGTGGAAAAGAATGATTATATAGTTCTAACATCAAGGATTGATTCCCTTTTAAAAAGCATATATACCCTGTCAAAATGTGAAATAATTGATTTTTTAAGGCAAATAGTGCCGGAATACAAAAGCAGTAATGGACTGTACAATGGAAAGTCGATCAAAAAAGAGCTAAATAAAGTTAAGCACATTAAAGAAAAAAGTATTTAATGCCATCCCTGAATGTAATGTAAAATTACATTAACTCAAAGCCGGTATAAAAACTGATTAATTTCCTGTTAGTCAATTATCAGTTTTTGAGTAAATAGGGTTAAGTTACCTGATCCTATTTGAACTATCTAGATCGAACATTATAAATAGAACGATTAAATATCAAAAATGTTACATTGAAGAACATTTTTCCCAATTCTTTTCTGACACCACATTAACACTAAATATTAAAAATCAGGTTCATTGAAATTGAATTTATTATGAGTATTGAACGTAATAAACTTAAGTATCAGAAACTGCCTTTTTTTATTAAACCTAACCTGATTCCTGTATTGTTTCCATACAATCCTCCGTGATCGATTCCTACAGCCATGGTTGCACTGAGACCCCATGGTAACTTATCAACAATTTGCGTTTGTAACAGAAAAGAATATTGCGTTAAAGCCGGTTCTAAAGGATACGAATTTGTGCCATAATTAAGATACCAGGTAGCGAATAGTTTATACTCCAGATNNTTGAAATAATCATCATCACCACCTACCCAGTGTTGTGTTCCTCCGGAAACAGGATAAGGATATTTTATTCCATTAAGTGACCAATATGTTTCGTACTTACCACTCTGGTCGGTTGTATGTATAAACTCATATACAAATCCATTGATTAAGCAATCCTTGTTTTTTGCATGAATATAAAATCCCCAAAGCCCAACCCTTATATTCTTAAATTCCCTCCCGCTGCTATCCTCAAAAATGGTTTGCCAGTAGATACCAATTTTAACCTTGTTCAGGTCCACATCGACTCCGAAGTTTCTTGAACCCAGATGATTACCCAAAGCATTCAGTTGTTCAAAGCTTGTTGAGTTTTTCCCGCCGGGATCAGCAAAGAACACCTTTATGAAATCACTGAAACTCTGAGGCATTTTTCCAACTGCCGGGTCGGTCGATACCCCTCCCCATTGTGCAAAATGATGAAAACCATAATGAATATGCACAGGAAGCCTGCCACCAAGCTGCAAATAAATATACTTATGGTGCAACCAGCTGTTTTTCACAAACTGGTTATCACCGAACCAGCCATGCGATATTCCACCCTTGAATTCAAGATAACCACGTGTGAAAGGGACAGGAGTATAATCAGGAACCAATAAAGAAACCTTGGGCATGGGCCGGGCATTACCCGACCATAATAATCCGCCTGAAGAAAGAGAGCTGTCCTGGTCACCGAATTTTTCCTCAATAACGCCTGCCTGAAACAGTAAAAAATGGAATTTCATCCTGACATAAGCCTGGTGCAGATAAAGCTTATTAGCGTAATTACTCTGCCTGTCAATTATATCCAAGCCATAATCATAATCTATTTTCTCACCAGGGGATAAGTTTGATTTCAATCCTGACTTTATCCAGGCATTGTACTTATCGGGTGTTATAAGTCCATATTGATCGGATAATAACCAGAACGGAGTTTGCTTACCTGCTGACAGTACTGCTCCGGCTTCAACAGTGTAATCCGGCAATTTTATGAACTGCGAATGCGCCTGTGTACCTGAGTAAATAAGTAACAGAAAGTAAATAAGTTTCTTATAACAATTCATTTTTTAAGGGAATAAAAAATCTTGTTATACCTTATAACTGTAAAGATATTTTTTAGAAAATTAATTAAATNNTTTGTACTCCTGCAATAAAATCCGCGAACATTTTATTTTGATTCGGGAATAAAATGTTGATCGCTTAATTTATGAACTTTATTTGACTTCCTAAGGCGCTAAGTGCGCCTTTCGTGTTTTGTGAATCATGTAACTTTTTTTAATAATTTTGTAACGCTGAAAGGAATTCAAGTAACTAATATTGGGCTTTGAACCGGTTCCAATAAATGAAGCAATTGATGTCGTTTTTTAAGTTTATAAAAAAGTTTCTATGGATAAGAAAGC
>PMJC01000204.1:1270-8725 GCA_003157235.1 Methanosarcina sp. | reverse complement strand
GATAAACCTCTGATTTTCACGAGTCATTTATATAATAGTAATAAACAGAGAACTAAATTTGAGGGGAGGCATGATTTTTCCCAACGTTGCGCTTTCTATTTGGGATTCCCGAATTTTTGTAGTCTCTAATGGCTATTTTTCGGGGCCATGTCTTTTCTTCGCCCTTTCCGAGGAAATATTTCGTCCATTCATCTTAGTTCTATTTTTTTGTAATCTCTTCCATAAAATTTAACATTGTAGAGTCATTGAGTAGAAATGTATGCATAATCTTCACTAAACTATTCTGTAATTTTTTTTGAATATTTGTTTAGTTTACATATCTATTAAAGAAAAAGTTGTTATTTTATAACTTATGTAGCTTATGGATTTCATGGAATATATGGATCATTATAGAGTATCTGAACTAATTCATGTAAATCAAAATCATGAATTTAAATTTATTTCATTTTTGACGTCGTTAATTTTTTCATAGAACCCTGAAAATTCTTTTTTGTAAGAAGCTTTCCACTCTTCTACAATTTTAGGAGGAATATTTTGGTTATACTTTATACGGACTCCCTTTGAATAGATATCCCAAAATATATTCATCAAAGTTTCAATGAGGAGTTGTTGTCTTTTTTCAGTTTCTGGTATGCAGTCTAGAATAAGTCTTGTTGTATCATCCCATTCAAGGTAAATGTCTATAAGTTCCTCAAAATCCTTTTCGGGGAATTTAAATAGGAGTTTATTTAAAAAAAATTCTAACTGCTTCTTTCTTGAACGAAACAGTGTGCTCTTAGATTCTACTGCGCTGATGTATTCTTGAAAAAGGGTGTTAAATTGATAAGGAGAATTCAAATTATATGATGCTTTTTTTGCCTTTAATCCATATTCATTCTGGTATCTAAAGTCTTCACATAGATATCTAACGGCACGATCAATAATAGACTTATCCCTGCTTTCAATATTATAATTATTTTTTGCGGAATGAGGTAGCATGATAAACTCTTTAACTTCATACTGATTTCTAAAGTTAGGAATTATAGTTTCTAAAAGTTTTGTTTCTGAGTAATAACCAAATTTGTAACAGTAAGAAGGATATTTGATATCAATTCCTTGTTTTTTAAGCCGTATATCAAGTATGCACATAAGTTTAAAAAAATGCAATTTTTTCATTATAGGTTTACTTTCCGGATTAAAATTCTCTAAAAGAGAATCTATTGAATATACAAGTAGCTGATCGTTTTTCTGATCAGAAAAAATTTGTCCCATGTTACCAAGAATATTCTACGACCTTTAATATTAAAAAAGATTCCGTTATAATAATTATTTATTTTAAAGTAGTAACGCAAATTTGCTCTAAATTCCAAGAAAATGGCTACGTTTTTTTGATTTGTAGTTATAGAGGCTTTAAATAAAATAGATGTATAGTCTCAGCCTAAAATTCCCATTACAACTTTTCTGTGTTGAAAGAAATAGAATGCTTAATCGATTAGATTTTATAGGACTTCGGGTATGGGTCGGAGCTTTAAGCAAATTAAAAATTATAAAAATCGAAGTTTATCCTGAATTAGTTTAGAAACTACTATTGATATACACCACTACCATTGTCTATTTTCGTCGGGAAAAATTACGTATATGTTCGACAAACTGTTATTAGTATTTAATATTATAACGTTTTTTCACTAATGTTGATTGTCCTCTAAATAAGGCTTCTAAATAGAATATCTTTCTAGGGCAGAAATGCGGTATTCAGAAACGCTATAATTATGTGAGAAAAAATATATATGAATTTTATTTTGTTTCATGTAAAAATAAAAGATAATTAATATTGAATTGTTATTCGATTTTAAAACTTTTGATAGGCAAGTAATTTTTATTAAAAAACAACCTTTTATATAGTTGATTTAAAAACTAAGTAGATAGTCTACACATTGTAGTGTATTTGGTAGTGTTGAAAATTTGCTCTAAATTGGAAGGCATATTTTGTATATGGAATCTAATTAAGTTTTTCTAATATGAGATTCTCTTTTTTAATCTTTAAAATTTGATTTTGATAAAGTAATTTTCATGAATTAATTTAATTTAAATTGATAGCTAAGGAATTTATTGAATTTCACTATGTTTTTCAATACTTTTTTTGCATTTACTGGGGCATACAAACTGTTTATTTTGATAGTGCATCTATTTTGGAGCTAGATTTTGTTGTCTTCTAAAGTTTTGCCCCACATCGCAACTATCATAAATTTTGACTATTCATTTAAAGCAACATTTGTATCCAATTAAATCACTTTTATATCAAAACCTATCTTTTTGCTTCAACTAACAATTTGTGAATAGATATAAACAGTAGTTTCAAATCAGTATTTATTTAAGACTATTAAGAATATTTTTATAAACCTACTAAATCTAGCTAAAAGCTCTAAATTTCCTCTTCGATTAACTTTCATTAAGTATTTAAGAAGTAATTTTGTTGGAATATTGTATTGTACTTCAATTAAGTGAGCTACTGTTTTAATAATGTACTGACTTAGTAATTATTTCATTTGACATGCTGTAACCCAAAGAACTAACTTTATACATTCAAAATGTTATACATGACTAGATTGTATTACAACAAATTGCGCCTGTTACAGGGTTATTTGGAATATTTTCATATCTAAAATCATTTTTTACTCTATATCTAATTTCTGTATTTGGCCTTATATTCTGTTTGTAGTTCTTATTTTTGTAATTTTCATATTTATTGGAATCTGGGTACTTGCATTAGTAGAAGCATACAACATGATAAAAAACCAAAAGATAAAATTTGATCNNTAAATTAGTTCATAAATTCAAAACTTTAGAATAGTTAAATACTTTGTACCAATAGCAGAAGTTCGAAGGTTTATTTGTTTAGAATATTTTAATCCCACCCAGTTCCATGGATAGCTAGAAATTATGGAATCAATTAATTTGTCATCAGTTAATAAGTAGTATCAATTAAGTGTATTTAAATTTATATATTTAAACATAAATGTATCAAGTGTCCATATAGTTAATATATATTCATCAAGAATAACTCTTTTTAATAGTTTAGTATATTTAATGGACTGTAACTAAAAATTATTTTTCTTTTTCAGATAATCCGATTTTTTTTGGTGTATTTACAAATCTCCATGCTGTTTTTCCAGCTCCAAAAGATGTGCCTTTATTTGAAGCCCAAACCTATAACCAGCCATTTTTCCATTTGAGCCGATCACACGGTGGCAAGGGATCAAAATTGGAATTGGATTATGGTTACTTGCAAGCCCTATTGCTCTTGATACATTTTTATTGCCAATGCTCTGTGCTATTTTTTGATAACTTCGCGTTTCACCATATGGAATTGTGCATATACTTTTCCAGACGCACAGCAGAAAATCTGTTCCCAAGAGAGCAAGAGGGGGCGTAAAATTTTTTCTTCTGCCTAAAAGATAGCTCTGCAGCTGTTCACCTGCTTCTTTTAATAGTTCTGTTTCATATACTACAACATCTTGAGGGATATTTTCTCTTTGAAAATACAGATTTGTGATAAAGCTTCCTTCTTTGATTATTCCTATCCTCCCTATGTAGGTTTGTATAAAAAAATATTTTCTTCATGGCTATTGATTCCCCTTAATTAAATATCATTTTTGTACCTGCATTTGAAGTATAATTAGATAATTCCAATAAACTGCTATGCTCATTTTCTTATTTTTGTATTTTTTTGCATTATTCATCAGAAAGGGTCAACTAGTTACTTATGGTAATTGGTGACACCTCTATAAAATATGCAATATCCTCATCGCTCATTCCCTTTCTAGCCATTCTAATGGCTAACTCAATTATTAATCTAATCAGTACGAAGGTCATAATAAAATATTTATAATAGCACAAAAGGTTCTATGTAACTACGGCAGATACCTTCGAATATTCTTGTTATATCTACTCTGTAAGAAAGGGGGCATGAACATACCCATTGCTTGCAGCTTGATGCCCCACATAAATTTTGATCACTTATATAACCACTAATAACTATCGCTTGAAGAAACATGTCTTTATTGAGAAAAAATATATAGGATAAATTGAGAATAGTGCAATGATATTGCAAAAAGTTTTTTCAGGGTATTCTATTTTGAGAATGAAGAAAATTTTGCAAATATATGTTGCTATTTGAAGAAGAATAAAGGAAAAGTATTTTTTTGTAAAAGCTCTCAAGAAGATGGGATAAAATGAAAAAATCACTTATTGATTTAGCATTTCTTTCAGAAAAAAGAAAGGATGTGTTGCTCCTGTTGGATGAAGGGCCTAAAACAGGGGATGATATCAAAACAGCCCTTAACGTCAAATCGACTTCTATTATGCCTCAGATAAAAAAATTAAAGGATGGACATCTAATAGTACAGGATAAAAGAAACATCTACCAGCTCTCTGGTATGGGAGAGATACTCATCGAAAAGATGGAGCCTCTACTGGATACCGTGAGAGTTTTTGAGGAAAATTACGATTACTGGATAAACCATAACCTTACTGTGATTCCTGAATATCTCCTTAACAGGATTAATGAACTGGGTAACTATTTCATGCTTGAAGCTGATCTTAATCGACTTTTTGAAATACCTGAAGATTTAAAGAGTAACCTCTTGGGATCTCGGTATATAAAAATATTTCTTTCATATTTCAACCCTCTTTATCTTGAAATTTATTCTGAACTCGTAAGAAAAGGAACTGAATTGCACCTCATCCTGACAGAACCGATTTTTATCAGGATGGAAAAAGATTACTATGAAAATCTGAAGTTTCTTATAGAATCAAAAAATACTGAAATCTATATTTGTAACAAAAAAGTAAACCTCGAAAATGTTGTAACAGAGCGTTTCTGTTCGCTTGTACTTTTCGACAAAAAGGGAAAGTTTGATCATCAACGCTTGATTGATTATGACGAAAGTGCAATTAAGTGGTGTGAAGAGCTCTTCTTGTACTATAAAGAAATGTCATTGCTTCTGGATAAATTATAATTGCCTTTCTACCAATCATTTTTGGAATTAATATGAGTATTCTCCAAGATACTTGTCGATCAGTATCCTGAACTTGTTAATATCAATAGGTTTAGAGATATAATCCACACAGCCCATTTCAATGAAATGTTCTTCACTGCCCTTCATAGCGTGGGCTGTAACAGCTATCACAGGGATATATGCAGTTGAAGGGTTATTTTTAATTCTTTCTAAAACCTCAAGGCCATCCATTTTGGGAAGTTGCATATCTAACAGGATGATATCGAATCTTTCCTCAGCAAGGCGCTCAAGGGCTTTAATCCCATCCTCAGCCTCAGTTACATTATGACCATAGAATTCTAGAAGGTCTAGAATCAGTTCCATATTCATGGGATTATCTTCAACAATCAGAATTTTTTTCATCATTAACCCTCTTAAGCATAGTTAATTGTTTCATTCTATTAATTAAGTCTGTTCTTACAAAAGTGCCTTCTTTCATAATATAAATTAAATGCTCTTTCAATTCACCATTCAACTCATCAATATTCTTCTCAGTAAACTCTCCAGAAGTGCACACAATAAGAGGGATATCTTTTGTGTGTACATCTGCTCTTAGGCTGGAAATGATATCAAATCCACTTATTTCTGGCATCATGAGATCAAGGATAAGGATATCGGGTTTCCTATCTGAAAAGAGCTTTTGTAGCCCTTCCTTGCCACAATAAGCCTTAATCACTTCAAATCCCTCAGGCTCAATCATGGAGTTCAACAATTCCACAGTGTTCTTATCATCGTCTACAATAAGAACACTTGGATGTTTTAACCTGAGCTTATTGGTGATTTCTTTTAGTGAACCCACCAATTCAGCTCTTTTTACTGGTTTTTTAAAAGAATATGTTGCTCCAAGAGCAATTCCAAGCTCGTTATTATTGGTGGTTGAAATAATAAGTATGGGAGTTGAGGCAGTATAAGAGTCATTTTTTAGCTGCTTCAAAACAAGCCATCCATTAGTGTCCGCCAGGAAAACATCAAGTACAATAATAGAGGGTTTGAGTCTCTTTGCAACATTTAATATATTTTCTCCACAGTAAAGAGAAGCTACACTATATCCAGTCTCTTTGAGGATAGTTGAAAGAAGTTCGTTAGAATTTTTGTCGTCATCGACTACCAGAACAAGCCCATGTTCTTCATTTTTCTTTTCAGGAGTATATATTTCAGGTAGCTCTATTTCTTCCTGCAAATCTTCGCCACATCCGAGTATAGAAAGAGCTTCTGCTTTGTTCATTTCAAATTCAAGAATTATATCTTCGAGTCCGATTTCGTTAGCTTTCCTAGACTCTACCGGTTTTTTTAGAAGAATTGCAAATATAAAGATACTTCCCTTCTCAACATCGCTTTCAATCCAGATATCTCCTTGATGCATGTTTACAATTTTCTTTACAAGAGCAAGCCCGAGACCGGTCCCACAATACTGTCTGGATGCAGAGGCATCAATCTGGGTAAATGGTTGGAAAAGTTTTCGTTGGTCTTCAGGAGAAATGCCTATTCCAGTATCGATCACTGAAATAAATGCTCTACTTCCACGTTTTTTACAAGAAAGATATATTTTTCCATCGTCTGGAGTAAATTTGATTGCATTGCTAACGAGATTATAAAGCACCTGGATAAGGCGACTTCTATCAGCTTCCAGAGTTGTAACGGATTCTATCCTGAAAGCTATTTCAATGGATTTTTTCTGGGCAAGGGGAGCCAGAACTGCTATGACCTCCTCAAAAACAGAATTAACCGAAAATTCACTATAGTGAAGTTCCATTTTTCCGGCTTCTACTTTAGAGAGATCAAGAATATCATTTATAAGTTCCAGTAAATGCTTCCCACTGGTAGAGATATTATTTATGTATCTCAATTGTTTTTCATTAAGTTCTCCAAAAACCCTATCAAGCAAAATATCCGAAAACCCTATAATGGAATTCAGAGGCGTCCGCAATTCGTGACTCATATTAGCAAGAAATTCACTCTTAGTACGGTTGGCTCCTTCAGCTTCTAATTTCGCCTGAAGCAGCCTTTCCTCCGAACGCTTATAAGCGGTAATATCAAGACCTGTTTGCAGGATACCAGTAATCCTACCGTCTTCACCTCTAATAAGATTTGCGCAGATCATCCAGACTTTTCCTTCCGGAGTGACAACTTCCCCTAATTCTTCAGCTCCTGATTTAAGAGCTTTTCTTACATAAGACTTACCGGAAATCTCGTCATGCATAGTGAAAAATTGTTCATAATTAGATCCTACAACTTCCTCGAGTTTTAAACCTATATATTCCAGAGAAGCCTTATTGGCCCAGACAATTTTCAACTCAAGGTCTACAAAAACCATGAGTTCACTTAGAGAGTTAAGAATAGCCTTTTTTTCATGTTCCTGAGCTTTAATTTTATCAGAAGTTATTTTAAGATGATCAAGCATCCGGTTTATCCCTTCTGT
>PMJC01000204.1:0-1259 GCA_003157235.1 Methanosarcina sp. | reverse complement strand
ACTACTTCTCTGTCAAGAAGAAGCTTGCAGCATGCTCCAACCATCAATCCTGCAAACAAAAGAAATATAACAATGTACCTGATGGACTTCTGGCCTTCAGCATAAATGTTCCTATCAGAATCCGTCCGAATAATAAAAGCTGGATTTCCATTAATATCTTCATTGATAAAATAACCAGCTACCTTATTTTCTCTGACAGTACGCGTAAAACTCTTGTCTTTGGTTTCTAAAAAGGCTTGCTGGAACTCAGGCAGTGAGGTATTATACTTGTAGAGCGAAACCCGGTTTCCAGTTATAACCTGTAAATACTCTATAAAATTAGTATCCAGATTCTCGCCCAGGATTATTGTTCCGATTATTTCGTTACTATTAGGTGCTGCAAGCACAGGCCGACATGAGATAATTACAGGCCCATTTTCCAGCACAAGAACCCCTTTTAAACGACATTTCTCGTCCTTACATAGGAAGCTTTTATCAACTATTCCCGGGTCTATTTGAGAACGGATTAAGGCATTACTACTATTGTTTGAACTCGAAATCTGAGAGTATATTATATTCCCTGAACTATTCACACAAAAAATAAAGTCGTACTCCCTTGGGGAGAACAGATCAGTGAGTAAAACTTTGCTGAGGGATTCACGATCCTGATTAAGCACAAAGGCCCTGATATCTTCCCTTGAAGATAGAATAGAGTTAGTATTATCCAGCTGTGCAGTCTGTAAATCAATTATATGTTTCACATTTTTCGCGTTATCAATTGCTTCTTTTTCCTCCAGGTGGGAGAAGCTCGAATAGAGAATTCCCTGAGATGCAAAAATAACAACAGAAGTTAGAAGAGCAAAAATAACATAGATGATAACAAGGACCTTTTTACTAACATTCATACTTTATACTCGGATGATATGTATTATATTTGAGTATGAGGAAAAGTTTAGAATAAATTATTAACAAATAATCTTAAAGGAAATACTATATAAAAGTTTTTAACCTGAGTACGAGTCTAAATGTCTTCAATTCAGATACCATTTTTACAAATCACAATAAAATGAAAAAATTATTGAAGGTAATGAAATCATTTATTATAACAAAATAGTTTTTACAGTATACGCTAACTAAAATTAATCCTTCCTAATTTTGGATCAAGCTAATTTGACTAAACTTATGAATAGATAATATTTTATCATTTACAAATCGCCGATGGACACGAATATCTAATCCAACAGATAGAGGATAAAGTGAACCTTCAACTCTTTTTATTT
>PMJC01000338.1 GCA_003157235.1 Methanosarcina sp. | reverse complement strand
CTTCAGGCTGCTTTCAAAGTCTCAGATGAAGTTCTTATGAGAGCTGTAAAAGGCATAACCGAATTAATAACAAAACCTGGGCTCGTAAACCTTGATTTCGCAGATATTAGAACTGTTATGCAAAATGGAGGTGTTGCGATGATCGGTCTCGGAGAAGCAGAAGGTGATAATAAAGCTGTCGAGTCCGTACAGAAAGCTCTGCGGAGTCCGCTCCTTGACGTAGATATTTCAGGTGCGACCTCTGCTCTGGTTAACGTTGTCGGAGGACCTGACATGACAATTTCGGAAGCTGAAAGTGTTGTTCAGGAAGTTTACAGTCGGATAGACAGCAATGCTCGACTGATCTGGGGTGCCCAGATTGATCCTGATCTCGAACAAACTGTCCGTACGATGATCGTAGTCACAGGAGTAACATCCGCCCAGATTTATGGTCATGGAAGTGACAAAAATATTACATTTAGATATGGAATTGATTTTGTAGAGTGATTAAACCAAAGACAAATAGGATTAAAATATTCGATTGGAAAAAAATGCTGTTTTCCTTTATTAAGTAAGGAAGTATGATACTTTTTAATATTTTCTTGAATATTCAAAAGTTATCATTAGTTACACTATAAATTGAATGCAATCGATTCAAAACTCGGTAAATCGTAACAACTCTAAAGAGTAAGGGATAGGAATCTATATCCAATCGAAAGCTATTTTTAAGGCAAATGCTTTATGTTGCCGATAAAATTGGGTATTGAAAACGAAAAATTTATACTGACACGATTTAAAATATTTGAATAAAAATAATCCGAAATCTAAATTTCTGATTCATGTTTATCTGTATAAGTGATATCTTCATATAATAGGAATCAATAATATAACCCGCTTGGTACTTCCTAAAAGATAACACAATACATCTTGAGCGTAAAAAACGAATTGTGAAGCATATAGGATGAATTATGAACGAAAAACTCGAGATCAAATAATCTAAAATATACCTGGATGTGAATTGATTGGTAGAATCTCCGTTTAAATGGAATATAACTGCAGAAAGTATTGGTCAGACTGCAGAAAGTATTGGTCAGATTATCCGGGCACATATTAGAGTCCTGAAGCTTACAAAAAAACCGTCCAGGGAAGAGTTCTTGACCATTTCCAAAATTGCAGGTATTGGTATTCTGGCTGTGGGAGCAATAGGATTTATTATATATGTATTGTTGACGATGTTGCCCAAGTGGGTGGCCTAATGAATGAAGATTCCCAGATATTTGTAATCAAAACCACAGCAAACCAGGAAAGATCAGTTGCAACGGCCCTTGCCAAAATTTCAAAGAAGGAGAAACTGGATATAAGGGCAATTCTGGCTCCTGACGAGCTAAAAGGATATGTGCTTGTAGAGGCTCCTATATCTGGAATCGTGGAACTAGCAATCCAGACTATACCCCATGCTAGGGCTATAGTGAAAGGAAGTTCTACAGTTGCTGAAATTGAGCATTTCCTTAAGCCTAAACCAACCGTAACTGGTATCAAGGAGGGGGCTATTATTGAGGTTACTTCAGGACCTTTTAAGGGGGAGAAAGCTAGAGTTAAAAGAGTTGATGAAGGCCATGAGGAAATTACTGTAGAGCTGTTCGATGCTGTGGTCCCGATCCCTATCACCATCCGTGGCGATACTGTCAGGGTACTCAAAAGAGAAAATGAGTGAGCTAGTTATCTAGTAGAAAAAGAACGAAAAATTAGAAAGAAAAATTTCAGCTTATCAATAAATAAAATTACCAGTAATTCTCTAATTTGATAGATTTTACTAATTAATGCAGCTTTTCTTACTAAAAAAGGTTATATGGCGCAGAATAAGTCTAAAAAATAACAAATGTCAAAGAACGTAATGCGTATCTATGAATTGTATGAAGAAAACAAATGNNACGCTCAAACTTTATATTTATTAAAATCGGTGAAACTCATATGCCAAGTATTGTTGAAGCACTTGTCCCGGGAGGAAAAGCGAATCCAGGACCACCTTTAGGTCCTGCTCTTGGTCCACTCGGGGTCAATATAAAAGAAGTGGTCGAAAAGATCAATGAAAAAACCAGGAACTATAATGGAATGCAGGTTCCTATAAAAGTAATTGTTGATGACAAAAAAAATGTCGAAATCGAAGTAGGTATACCCCCTACTGCATCTTTGATCATGAAAGAGTTAGGAATTCAGAAAGGGTCCGGAAATGCGGGAAGTGAAATTGTTGGAAACCTTAGTATACCGCAGGTCGTAAAAATCGCCCGTATGAAAAAGGAAGATGTGCTTTCTTATAATCTTAAATCAGCAATGAAAGAGGTAATGGGTACCTGTGTCCCTATGGGTGTGACTGTAGAGGGGGTCCAGGCCAAGGATTCCCAGAAGGAACTCGAAAATGGCAAGTTCGATGATTTACTTGTAGGTGAGGAATGGTAAGCCTTCAAAATCATTTAAACTTTGATCCGTAGTTTCGTTACATACCAATAGTTTTAAATCGAATACCACTAATAGCTCAAGAAATCTGAATACGGTTCTACTGAAACAAATTATAAATATTTATTATCGGTTTAATGTTTCAAGTGTGACAGATCCGGATTCTCTAAGCCCTAAAACCAACTGTAGTAAGCCTCTAGGGCTGCTTGAACAGCGAGTTCAAATACTACAGGGAGGAACAAGATGGCAGAACAAATTATACTGGAAGTTGTCAAGAAATTACTTGAGATATCTCCAAAACGCAATTTCTCTGAAAGCGTGGACCTGGCGATTAACTTAAAAAATCTTGATATGAACCAACCGAAGAATAGGGTCGATGAAGAAGTAATTCTTCCACATGGGCTCGGAAAAGAACTGAAAATCGGTGTTTTTGCAAAAGGCGACGTGGGCTTGAAGGCAAAAGCTGCCGGTGCTGCGTATGTTATTTCTGAAGATGAACTCGAAGAACTGGCAGCTGACAAGAATAGAGCACGGACTCTCGCAAATGAGTGTGACCTTTTTATTGCAGAAACTCAGTTCATGCCGACAATTGGTAAGAACCTTGGTATTGTTTTCGGGCCCAGAGGAAAGATGCCTATTCCGTTATTACCTAACAAGGATGTAGGTGAACTGATTCAAAGCAAAAAGAATGCTGTCAAGCTTAGGTCAAAAGACAAGCTTACTTTTCATGTGGCTGTTGGAATGAGGGATATGAATCCTGAAGACCTTGCTGAGAACATTGAAACTGTTGTAGCTAGGCTGGAACGTATTCTGGAGAAGGGAAAGCACAANNCATCACACTGAACATATCCCAAAGTGGAAGAAAGATGAAATCGAAAAAATAAAGAAACTCATACTTTCTCATAAGGTCTTCGGAATGGTAGGAATCGAAGGAATTCTTGCGATCAAGATCCAGAAGATTCGTCGGGACCTTAAAGACGTTGCGGTGGTTAAGGTCTCCAGGAATACGCTCACAGAGCGGGCTTTAAATCAACTTGGGGGAAACATTCCAGGGATGAATAAATACCTTGACAAACAGACTGCTCTGGTGTTTACTAATGAAAGTCCTTTCAAGCTTCAAAAAGTACTCGAACAGACAAAGACTCCATCACCTATCAGAGGAGGCGCAATTGCTCCAGTGGATATTATCGTTCAGAAAGGGCCTACNNCTTCAATTGAAGCCGGAAAAGTTGCGATAAAGGACACAAAGGTTGTCTGTAAAGCAGGTGAGGCAGTCCCACATAAACTCGCAACCATGCTCTTAAAGCTGGATATATATCCTCTAATCATAGGGTTGGACCTAAGAGCAGCCTATGATGAAAAAATGATTTATGAGCCTGAACTCCTTAAAATTGATGAAAACCAATACTTTTCTGATATTATCAGAGCAAATCAGAACGCTTTCAATTTATCTGTTAACATTGTATACCCAACAAGTGCAACAATTGGCACTCTGCTGGCAAAGGCCTCTACAGAAGCAAAAAACCTTGGTGTAAATGCTGTTGTTTTTGATTCAGGAATCATGGATACCTTTTTGTCAAGGGCCTATATTCAGATGATAGCCGTTGCATCTAAAGCCGCAGAAGGCGGTGCGGATGCAGTAGATGATGACCTTAAGAAGGTTCTCGAGGCAGTACCAAGCGCAATAGCAGTTAAAGCACCTGATAAGGCAGAAGAAGTACAAAAAGAAGAACCAGAAGAGGTAGAAGAGGACCATGCCGAAGAAGATGGAATGGCCGGTCTTGGTGCCCTTTTTGGATAAATAAATTTACGCTAATTGAAATTAGGTGATAAAACAATGGAATATATATATGCATCTCTCTTATTGCACAATGCTGGTAAAGCAATTACCGAAGAAGCAATCACTGCAGTCCTCAAGGCTGTAGGTATCGAAGTAAACGAGGCTAGGGTAAAGGCTCTTGTAGCTGCCCTTGAAGGCGTAAACATCGAAGAAGCAATTTCAAAGGCTACATTTGCCGCTCCGGCAGCTGTATCTCCCACAGTTGCCGCCCCTGCAGCCGCAGCAAGTGTTGTAGCAGCAGCAGTTCCTATTGAGGAAGAGGAAGAGAAGGATCATGCCGAAGAAGACGGAATGGCTGGCCTAGGTGCCTTATTCGGGTAAATATCTAAATGTTGGCGTTTTATTTTGCCACATTTATATACTGTTTAGTTATATAGTATATACCAGAGTTTTCAAGTAAGTATATTATTTGATCCATTTTAATTATATTGTGATAATCGCTCCAAAAATTTTATTATTTTTAAGTTCTAAAGTGTAAATTGTTCATAGTACTATCAACCTATTTAATCGCCTGCTTAATGCTAGATTTTTTTCTTGATCAAATATTGGTAGGTTTATTTTATTTAACTGTAGGCCATTGCTCATATTTTTTATATCCCCATCAGTTGGTAATCAGCAGTATCTATTGCATCAAAATAGATGTCATTGAACTGATTTTTGATAGGTTGAATAGTTATTATCTTTTTCTGATTTGTAAAAGTTTTTTCGGAGCGAACAAGATTTTTGAGCCATTGTAATATTGAGAAAATAGATTGGATTCTTGTGTATAGCTGCATAAATTGGTTTATTAGATAGGACGCAGAATATTTTACCGAATTCCTTTTAAATAAAACGCTTGCCATATTCGTTGTGTGTAGAAATTATCTAAAAAAATTTGCAGGGAAAAAAGTAAATATATTAAAAAATGATCTTAACAATTAATTTTTGATTAATTATAAAAAAACGAGCACTCTCAGGCGTTTGAGAAAAATGTCTTTAATTTCCGTTGCCAAAAGTTTTCAGCAAGTACGAATACGACCTATAAAAAGCGTAATATAATTTTCGTTTT
>PMJC01000481.1:233-5367 GCA_003157235.1 Methanosarcina sp. | reverse complement strand
TATCATACCAAATATTGCAAATAGAGGAACTTGAATGATTGGGGGAAAGAAAAATATGCAAGAGCTTTCAAATTTAAAACAAGATTTCATTTCAGGAAAAATTTTCAGAATTAGAGGAGGATAAACCTTTACATTATAATAGACATAAAAGGACAAACATGACACAGTACTTTGAGATAGAAAAAAGAGATGGAGCAGCCAGAATCGGGAAACTTCTGCTAGTACCAGAACTTCGTACTCCCTGCATTATAAATACTTCAGAGCTCGGGAACATTAAAAATCCTGGCTCCATTATAGATGTAGGTAGCTTTTGGGGTGTTGAATCCGATATAAAGCTTGAAAAACGCGTAAAACAAATCCGGGAAAACACAAAAAATGGAACTCTTATAATCCTACCACATCAAGTTTATCCCCCTTCTATCTCAACCGAATCAAGGAGAAAGATCAAAACATTAACCACTGACTGTGGGAAAAAAACTGACGGCCCCATCGGTTCCCTTCTCAGGACAGAAGGAGATATTCTGAAAAGTGACCTTTATATAATGGAAGGTGCCGGAATCCTTGAAAACAATGCTCGAAAGTTTCTCGAAATCCTTTTTAAGCTGAAAGACCGCATTCCCCCAGATACAGCATTATATGCTCCAAACCTAGCGCTTCCTGAAAATGTAGCAATGCTGATCTATTTTGGAATCGATATTCTAGACTATACACGGACAGTAATTGCAGCCTATTCAGACATTTATCTTATAAATTCAGGCAGTTTTCATCTTGAAAACCTGACAGAATTTCCCTGTAGATGCAGGGTATGTGCTCACACAAGGCCAGCAGAACTAACAAATCTTCCGAAAAATGATAGAGCAAAATTCCTACTCGAGCACAATAGAAATGCCCTTGAGTCAGAGCTTTCCCTTATCCGTGAAAGAATACGAACAGGAACACTGAGGGAATATGTTGAAGGCCAGTGTAGGGTCAGGCCCTGGCTCACAGCCCTACTACGCCTTGGAGATTTCGAATATTATTATCTTGAGGAAAAAGTTCCTGCTTTCCGGCAAAACCAGCTCCTTGCAAATACTTCGGAAGCGCTATCTCGAATAGAAGTGACAAGGTTCGCAAAGCGTGTACATGAAAGATATAACCCTCCAGATCTTGATATCCTCCTTATTCTCCCATGTACAGCCAAAAAACCCTATTCAATCTCTCAATCCCATCAGAAATTCATTTTGACCCTTGGAAGATATCGTAAGTTTATTCATGAAGTAATATTAACCTCACCCCTTGGAATAGTGCCCAGAGAACTAGAACTAACATACCCTGCCGCTCATTACGATACTGCGGTTACGGGACATTGGGACGAAGAAGAAAAAAGTTGGGTTTCCGGCTGCCTTGAAACTTATCTCTCAAAATATAGTTATAAAAAAGTGATAGCACATGTAGAAGGGGCATACAAAGAAATTTGTGAGAGAGTAGCAAATAAACTTGAAATTAAAATCATCTACACAGCTAAAGAAAACCTTGTGTCGATAGAAGCTCTTTCAAATCTAAAAAATGTTGTTGAATCTTTTTGCACAGCTGGAGATTTTAGCAAGAAAAGCTTGAATGCAGAAGAGAAAAAGAAAAATATTATGAAGGCAATTGCAACTTATCAGTTTGGAGAAGCTAGCAGACTTCTCTTCGATGAAAAAGCAGAAAAGCTTGTTGTCAAAGGCCATTTCCCAAAGTACCAGCTCTTTGTTGGGAAAAAACAATTTGCAACTTTAGTTCCACAGTATGGTATGCTTGCTCTTTCGCTTGACGGAGGGGAACTTATGTCAAAAAATGAGAAATACGTGGTAAATATAGATGATTTTGTCCCATGCAATTCCATTCTTGCTCCGGGAATACTGAAAGCGGATCCGCAAATAAGACCTAATGATGAAGTGATTGTTCTTGGAGATCGAGCCCTCTGCGTAGGCAGGTCACTTATGAATGGAAATGAAATGATGAAGTCCAATAGAGGAGTTGCTGTGGATATTCGGCACGTTAAGAAACTTTGAGCCTATTGTCTCAACAATTTAATTAATTGTCACAGTAATCTGTGAATCCCTTCACATCTTCATTTCATAAACAAAACTTGAAGATGATGAAATAAATTTCCTTATGGACTTTGTGAAAAAGCGACAAAAAAAACCAAGAGAACTAACAAGAATAAGTATCTTAATACTGGAAAACCAGCAAAAATGGAGCAAAAAGATAAAGAAAACATCAGGTTTTTGTAGAAATTCTGTTTTGATAATAAAAAAGACACTTGGAAGAAGGAATCCAAAGTGCTTTTAGAACTAACAAATATCTAATAAACCTAGAAAATACACTGAGAAGCAGGTTGCAGAAACAGTAGCTAAAAAATATATAAGTCCATCTGATAGGATCAAGAAGTGATAGATTACACTATTTATTGAAAAACTGAGGAAAAAAGATTGAAGCAACAAATAATGATAACATCAAGCTTATTCTAAAAAACGCAAAATTCAGTCCTTTTTGAGAAGCTTGTGGTGCATTCAGACTATTGACTCCGAATAATAGACATATATGTACGACATTCTTAATCTGTACGAAGGAGATCAAGATCCGAAAAAGTTCTACATTTTTGAATGTACTTAATATGTGAAAATTCAGCAGTGTCGCAAATTTGCCTTAAATGGCATGTAAAATTTATGCATAATAGATATAATTCGGTTTTCTTGATGTGAGATTTCCATCTCCATAAATTATTAAGATTTATGATTTTACAGAAAAATCGATACACTATCTTATATTATCATTACAATTACTTTGACTTTGTCACATTTACTTCTCACTTCTATAGCGGAGTATATTTTATTCCTAAAAATTTTATGTAGTGAACAAAATAATAAAAAGAATTATCAAGTCAAAAAAATATTTCTGTAGAAAAATATGTCACTGAAAAAAATAATGAATTTTACTTCAAACGAAAATTCATTTTTCTGTGTCAACATCTATTAATTATTCAATAGCATGATTCCCATTCCATAAAGGAAAAAATGAGAAAAATAGCAATTTATTTAGTATAATACTTAAGAGGATTTCGATAAACCTCTGATTTTCAAGAGTTATTTACATATCTTTTATAAGCATATGACTGAATTTAGGGATTTATCGAGATCCAACAATCTAGAATTAAAGTACAATTTGCTTGCACTCAATAAAATTTAAGTGCAAATTTTTGCCTGATGTAGATCAGGTAAAACCTCCCGTGGTCAGGATATAAGCAACCATCCCAGGGTTGAGTTTGCTTCCCCTTGATATCTTTTTTTCAATTCTCTCAGCAGGTGTGCCTTCTGATTTTAGCTCCCTTATTTTTTCAATTACTGATAAAGGGATACTGTAATATTCATTAATATCTTTCCTATGGCCCCAAACATTTCCCTCAATAACCTGGATTCTCTGCATTTCAAGGAACATCTCAATGGATTTTGATACCGTGCATCTGTAAGACTTGGGTAACTGAATTACCTCAATTTTTTGACAGGTTTCAACAAGTGCTAAAATATCCTTATTCTAAGGCCTGAAAACCATGTGAACAACACGTTCATTGGAATTGAGAGTGAAAATTTCCTCTCTGGAACTAATTACTCTAATTTTCATATTTTTTCCCCACTTAAGTTCTCTTACTTTTTTACCTCAATATAACCTACTGATACTTGTTATAAATATTTATCTACTTGCACTTTTATTTATCCCACAGTATTTTGAGTTTTTACCTCCTATCGAATCCCGTAAAATTTCGAAAAAATAAAAAGACGAGGAAAAATTGCAAAAATCAAATTGCTTGCAGCCACCCCACTCTAAAGAACTAAGAGTCTTCGAGCCATTCGCTTAGTTTGTCTCAACTAATAAATGCTCGACTCCTATTTGACCAACTTTCTTTAATCGAGATGATCAAAACTACACTTTCGACTTCCTCTGAGATTCCTGAATATAATTTTTTATTATGTCAGAGTCACATTTCCAGTGAATCAATAAAGCTTGCCCACTTAACAATTTACTCCAATATCACTCCCTTTTTCTAAGTTGAGGGTAAGACTCTAAAAGTCTATAAAAACTCCTCCTTCTAAGTATTAAACTACTTCTGATAAAGAATTATTTGGATAAAATTCCAGGAATAAGTGAACATGATTTTCGACCACTTCCAAAGCATGAATTTTGTAGCCTTGCTCTATAACAAATAGTGGTAAAAATAGCCATGGATAAAGATGTTTAATTTCAATGAACACCACATCCCATTAGAGGTGATGGTACCACTTCTGACCATGATGGCAAAAACAGACTCATTTTGCAAAGAAGTGATGATTTAGTAGGCTGAACGAAAACAAAAAGCTGCAGGGTGTCACGTCAGTTTCCACCTAAAGGAAGGTGATGACCAACGGCACTCCATGATGATGAGATGATTAATGATATTGTTTTCCCAAGATGAATAGTTGCACCTCTTCTAGTATGTCGTGATAAGGAAAGTAGACGACACCGGAAAGGGAAATTATTTAAAGCGCTCGGCTCGCCTGAAAAGATTTTGAGAAGATCTGTCAACTTCATCACAGATAATTCTGTGAGGAACAGAAAAGGGCAAGATGGAGTATGCCTGATTATCGGTACCTCGTAGACCCCAGGTATCATCTGTTATCAGGAAATAAGAATCTTCAAGACTTATACCCTTTGCTTTCAGGACAGAAATGACCATTGGATCAGATAGATTTCTCCTTATCTCCTCTCCAACTTTTACCTGAGCGCCTAAGCCTCCCTTTTTTACAATATAAAGTAGCTCATCTGATAGGATTTTGTCCACGGTGCGGATTACTAGCCTGTAGCAGATCTTTTTTTTCGTAGACAATTCCTCATCTTTTTCTAGATAAAAAACGCTACGTCCGTTTCTGGCAATATCTGATAGAATATCTTCGCGCCGTGAAAAAGATTCAACTTTAAAGGTAGGAATATTCAGGAAAAAGATCGGAAACTTTTTAGAAAGGCTATCAGCAATTACCTGATTTACTTTTTCTCTGGGTATGTATTCAAAGCTGACACTGGATCCCAAAAACTTCTTTTCAACTTCTTCCCTTTTAGCCTGAAAAAACTTTACAGCCTC
>PMJC01000481.1:0-228 GCA_003157235.1 Methanosarcina sp. | reverse complement strand
GGCTTTAGTGGTGGATTGATGGATCTGCCTCCCGTTTCGAAGCACCGTACAGCCAATATATGAATCCTCATTTTCGTAATAAGAAGAATCGCAGTATACTTCAAGCATGCTTATTCCACCTGATAAATAGAAGGACTTTATCATACTTCAAACTCGTAAGTATAAACCAAGCATATGAACAGTAATATAATAAGGCGCAGGATCAATGAGTATTGCTACTAATAAAAG
>PMJC01000081.1 GCA_003157235.1 Methanosarcina sp. | reverse complement strand
AAACATAAATCAGTTAGTTAATAACGCGCTCAGGAAAATTTTCATCCCCGCAGCAAGCTGCAGATGTTCGAATGACATGAATTTCCTATTACATCAAGAATTATCTAACAGCTTTAGAAAATTATTCAATCTGTATTTTTTTTGCTGGCTCTTCCAGCTCCATTTTCGGGAGTGTTATAGTCAGGACACCATTCTCAATTTTTGCAGCGCTCCCCTCCCCTTTAACGCTGGTAGGCAGGCGGACAGCTCGATAAAAGTGAGTATATTCTCTTTCCTTACGAATATATCCTTCCTCTTCGGTTTCTTTTTCCTTTCCGCTCTTTGCACTTATTTCAAGCATGTCTTCTTTAAGGTTTAGCTCAATATCCTCTTTATTTATTCCTGGCAGGTCGGTAGTTACCAAAAGCTTGTTTCCTTCGTCCTTGATGTCAATGGCAGGAGTAAATACATTTCCTCCTTCCCATTTTTCTTTAGGCATGAAGTCCTCAAATAGCAGGTTAAGACGTTCCTGGGTTTTCCTAATCTCTTCAAATGGATCCCAACATGTGGGTCCTCGAAATATTTTCTTAGCAGGCCAATTCATATCAAATATCTCCATAAAATAAAGTTATAACACAATAGTTGTGTTATTTTGAGTATATTGAAGGAGGCTATATAGCATTTTCTGTGACAATTATCACTGAAATAGAAATTATAATCATTTTTCAAATTTGTCCTATGACCTCAGAACATGACAATATATGTAAAAAGTTTTAGCTTGATCATAGGGTATTGATAATAATTCTTATCAGGCCTTTAAAATCTAAAATTTGATATAAGACTAATCTACATTTCTTTTTTAGGGAATAAGAATCTAAATGTTAAATTTGTAAAGATCTCCAAAAGTAATAAAAACATAATTAATATAAAATGATATTTTGGTTTTAAAATATTTTATGGAGAAGTAATTTTTATTAAGAAACTATTTTTTGTATAATTAATTTAAAAAACTAAGAGGGTAAATATACATTCTAGTTTAAAGTGAACAGATAAAGATTGAGAGAGTGTGAGATAACCGGTAGGATGTGTGAGTATACGGGGTAATTGTAGAGAATTTCGATAAATCTTCGATTTCAACAAATTGCTGATATTCATTTTACAGGCAATCAACCAAAAATTAGGATTCATCGAAATTCGCTATATATGTCGATACTAAAAAGACATTAAAAGGAATATTTCTTTTACAACAAAACTTTGTTAAAAAATAAAATTATTCATGCAATAGAATTATTCGTGTCTATGTATTGTTGAAAATCATAAATACAAGATTCTCTCTATATTTTCCCAAAATAGGGGATATACTTGTTTTTTATATTTGCTCATTGATTCAGGAACACGATCTAAAATTTTGTTTTGTGAATATACATGAAAGGGGTAGTTAAACATGTGCGAAGAACATTCAATTATACATGCTGGACCAATACCTGAGTTTTGGGCACTTCTGAGTGAAGAACAGAAAAGGAAAGTCGCAGTAATGAAAATGGATATGAAAATACAATAGTTGGAAGCAAAAATTCATGATATGGAAAAAATGATCGAGCTAAAGAAGAAAGCTATAACTGATATTTTAAAGATTCAGGAAATGATGAAATAAGCCAAATAAGTTCAACAAAATAACAATACTGGAATTTGTATTTGTCTAGGTTTTTTACCTGGATATCTAAAATTGTTAGAATGATTGGTTTTATCGTGACTTTGCTACATTAATTTTTCGCATCTACTGAGGAGTAAATGTAAACAGAGATGGAATCGGGCTGAAGTAGTCAATTTAACGTTAATGGATTTCTTAATCAAATATGAATATTTTGGGGTAATATGATGACAGAAACTTTGAGATTATCACCAATTATCTGTGCATATCCTGACGACAATTACGAAAACTATCTAATTGAGATAGTTCTTCCAGGAGTCGACAAGAAAAATATCTCTTTTAAGCTTACTGAAGACAGTTTTTATGTGGCTGCTAGTAAAGAGGGAGTTCAGTATCTAGACAGTTATTCGATATGCTGTCCTGTAAACCCGGAAAAAGCAGTTGCTAAATACTCAAATGGTGTGCTTAAAGTCACAGTACCTTATCAACAGCCTTTGGAAAAATTAGTAGATGTGAAAATCGAGTAAGGCGGTGATTAAAGAAAAAGCTTCTTTACACGAAAATGCCGAAAACTGAAGCGTATAACAGCAAATCTCTATAGATTGAATATAATTAAGAGGATTTCGAGAAATTCCTAAATTTAGTCATATGCCGATAAATGATATATAAATGACCCATGAATCGGAATGCGCTTAATGATTTGCTAAATTTTATTTCACTTTCCATAGATGTACACAAAAATGCCATCGATTTTCTCAATATGGTAGTAGCTCGAAAATCAATATAACTTTCAATGAACAATAGTGAGCGAATAGACAAATGAATTCTAAATCTGTGTACATCTGCAAAATGTCGGTTCAATTGATGTTATATTTTTTTTAATTATTTTAATTGCCTAATGAGAGAATTTGGCAATATACACCTATTGTACTTGATTTTGAACATCAAGTGACTAAATCTAGAATCCAAAATAGATAGGCTGGGGTAACAAATGATTAAAGCAAAGATTGCAGTAAATGGTTACGGAACCATAGAAAAAAGAGTTGCAGACGCTGTTAGGGCTCAGGATGACATGGAAATTATTGGAATTTCCAAGACAAAACCTAACTATGAAGCTGCAGTAGCCAATCAACTCGGGTACGATATATATGCACCTGTTGAGAATATTGAAGTTTTTGAGAAGGCAGGGATGTCAGCAGCCGGGACAATTAAAAAAATGATCGGAAAAACCGACCTTGTTGTGGACTACACTCCAGGTGGAGTTGGGGAAAAAAATAAACCTTTATTATGAGAAAACCGGAGTAAAGGCAATTTGGCAGGGAGGAGAGAGTCATCCACTTACAGGTTTCTCTTTTAATGCGGTCAGTAATTATGAAAAGGCTATGGGTCGTAACCTTTTGAGGGTGATCTCTTGCAATACCACAGGACTCTGCAGGGTAATATCCCAGATAGACAGTGAAGTTGGAGTAAAGAAAGTGAGGGTAACTGTTGCAAGGAGGGCAGTCGACCCCAACGATATTAAAAAGGAGCCTGTTAATGCAATTGTACTTCACCCAGTGAAACTTCCGTCCCACCATGGACCTGATGTAAAAAGTGTGCTTCCAAACATCAATATAACATCTGCAGCGCTGATAGTTCCGACAACTCTCATGCGCCTGCATACTGTGAACATGGAAGTTAACACTGACTGCACTGCAGAAGATATCAAGAAAATTTTCAGTACCCAGTCCAGGATACATTTCGTAGGCCAGGGTATTACTTCAACAGCCGAAATCATGGAAGTTACTAGGGACATAAAACGCCCCAGAAATGCTATGTGGGAGAACTGCATCTGGCCTGAGTCCATAACAGTTAATGAGCAGGAACTCTACTTCTTCCAAGCCATCCATCAGGAGTCTATTGTAGTTCCCGAAAATGTNNGTCAATCGAGAAAACAAATAAAGCTATTGGAATGTAAATTTCTGTAGAAATTTCAGCTCTTGAAAACAGATGATAGCAAGATTTGTGAATAGAATTTTCTAAAATTGAAAAATTATGATCCAGATTCATGAACTAATTTTACGAAATCTATTGTTCTCTAACAGAGGAAGATA
>PMJC01000407.1:556-9259 GCA_003157235.1 Methanosarcina sp. | reverse complement strand
TAATAAGAGCAGAAACAGGGTTTGAATTCTCTCATCAAATTTCAAAGTACGATGGGAGGCCTTTTACCATCGAAAACCTGATGGAGGAACTGCATGCCTACTTCTGAAGATTACAAGGGACAGATTCCGGCCTGGTGCCCAGGATGTGGAAATTTCAATATCCTTTCGGCTATTAAGTAGGCATTAGCAGAACTTAGTATTGAGCCATGGGAATTGCTTGTGGTTTCGGGAATAGGCCAGTCTGGAAAACTGCCACACTATATTAGATGCCATACTTTTAATGGGTTACATGGAAGAACTCTACCTGTAGCAACTGCTGCAAAACTTGTCAACCACTTTTTGCACGTAATCGCGGTTGCAGGAGATGGGGACTGTTACGGAGAAGGCGGAAATCATTTCCTTCACACAATTCGCCGCAATCCGAATATTTCTCTGTTCGTGCACAACAACCAAATTTACGGGCTGACAAAAGGACAGGCATCTCTTACCACAGCCCAGGGGACCCGAACAAAAATCCAACCTTATGGTGTCCTTGAAGAGCCGTTGAACCCACTTGCCTTGGCAATTTCCCAGGACTGCAGTTTTGTAGCCAGGGGTTTTTCAGGAGATCAGGATTACCTGAAAGATCTTATGAAGGCCGCCATAACATACGAAGGTTTTGCCCTCCTTGATATTCTTCAACCCTGTATTACCTTTAATAAGACAAATACTTTCAAGTGGTATCGAGACAGGGTATATAAACTGGAAGAAGGATATGATTCCTATAACCGCTTAAAGGCATTTGAGAGGTCTCTGGAATGGGGAGATAATATTCCCAACGGCGTTTTTTATCAAAACGAGCGAGAGACTCTTGAGGAGGGGGTACTGACAATTCAGGAAAAGCCTCTAGTAAGGCAAAAATTTTCTATTGAGGATGTGAAGCACGAAATTGAAAAATTTTATTAAAATCGGCTATGTGAAGTTCTCGGTTGATAGCATTATATCCTAGTTCTGACAGAAGAACCATTGCAAATAAAGGATATAAGTTGTCATTTTACTTCTGAAAAAGCGCATCTTATATGTCTGATTTTATTCTATCAACAGATAACTTCACAAATTAATCTTTTGGTGCTAATCATTAATGTTTTATATATACTATATTTTAAAGATTCCAAACTTTATATTTTTCTTTTGAGTTCCCTTTTTGAATCAATTGCTTAGCTAGTGTTCATTCTTCAAGCATGAGATCTCCCCTCAAATATGAGGCAGCTCTTTCCGGAGGAACTGTATTGATATAAGTTTCCGTATTCAGCTCAAACCCTGCACTGATAGAGAGCCTAGGAAGAAGCCGAAGATTTAGGTGATATTCAGAATTTTCGAAAAGCTGGTAAAACATATAGTTGAAAGGAATATTCCCTAAGATTCTCCTGTAATTTTTTAGAGAAACTCTTAAAGTCTCTCCAAGGGCTAAAAGGAGTTTATTATTGCAATCTCCGAGAAAACTCACATGTCTCCTTGGAAGAATCCACACTTCCAATGGTCCCATCGAATAATAAGGGGCAAAGGCTATAAATTCATTATTTTCAAAAATGAGTCTAGAAGATGCTTTTTCCTTAGCAAAGATTGCACAATAAGGACATGTTTTCCTGTCCTTAATAGCTTTCATTTCCCTTTTGAGTGGAGGCGGGCAAAATGGAAGGGCAATAAGCTGACTGTGAGAGTGATCCATTGAAGCTTCTGCGGCTTTCCCGGAATTTTTGAATAGGGAGACATAGCGTATTTTCCCATTGGTCAAATAATTGCATGTACGGGTTCTATAAATATTCATGAGTCCTGAGATCTCAAGGTCAGAAAAATCTTCTAGTCTTCTCCCATGCAAAGGTGATTCTATAATNNAAAACAGCGAAAATCCCAGTTAAGTATTCTCTTTTCAGGAGTATCTGCAAAAATTTTCCCATTTTTATATACTGCAGTAGCTAGGGGAGTATCGTCTTCAGCTCCTCCGCAAAAAGAGCAACTTATAGGACTTTATTTCGCTAAATTTTCAGCTTCTTCTGCAAAGTCCGAAGGTCTTTTAGTTCTTTCTTCAGCAATTATGCAGTATTCGAAAAGAAAATAATGCTTTCTGATTTCTGATATATAAGGTAAACCTCATTGATTCTTAGTTGCATCGTTTTGATTTTTTTTCTTCTTGATTGTTAGAGATTTGATAAGATAAGTCAATTTTTTTGTAGTCCTTTTTATTTTCTTATCTTAAACATACACCTCAAAATTAACGATGTAATTCTTTCCTCTTTCTTCAAGTGTACAAATCGGATATGACTGTTATGAATTTATTGCATTCTCTATGTGTAGTCTTCGATGGATTAGGAGTATTTTGAATGTTTTTTGGTTTTTCTGAAATTTTGAAGAAATGAACCATCACAGAAAGAAACAAAAATCCCAAAGATTCCATGCAAATTCCTGGAACTACGACGAAGATATCGGTATAAGGTTTATCAAAGTATTATAACAAGGGCTCTACAATAACCATCACTGTGAAGTATAATTTAATTATAAAGTAGAGTAAAATTATTTAAAATAATGAAAACATATCAATTCAACCGTATTTTTAGCATGTGTTTGTTGAATAGCACCTCAAGGATGGCTATTGGATCGAAGTCTTGAGCTGGATAACGACTCAAAACATGATATTGTCGGCTATGGTTTTTGAATAGGGAGATATCAACTGGTACAAAAATCCTGTGTGGGCAAAAAAAACCATGATTTCCAAGTAGGATGGTCCTGTAGGGATGCATTATACAGATATAACTTGAAAAGGATTTGATGACATAGTGATTTATTGGTAGTATGGAAAAAACGCGGTAGAAATGATTAATAGACCTGGTCTTATCAAATCTTTAAGCAAATGATACTAAATATGATATTTAGACAGGCTCCTGGCCGGTGGTTTTGTAAGTATTAATTTGTAATAAAATATTGCTACATCTATAATTATAGTGTATTAACCCAAATTCATACATATATATATTAATAATTCTATGTCTTAATGGAATTTCCATCAGCGATCTTTATCCTCGGTTCTTCAATTGCTTTCTTAGTGATATTTTGGTGTGGATCCTAAATCCAAGATCAATGGTTATTTTTTTTGTATGTTGACTCCCTAATTAGCAATGATTTTCAATTTACACTAAGTAGTGAATAGCAAAACAAAACAGTATTTGAAAATAAAGTTATAATCAAGATCTAAAAATCCATTTTCCAAAATCAAAATCTAATTTTAATATAGATCCTATGTAGTAAAGGGATGGGTGAGCTTGCTGACTCGTGAACAAAAGTTTAAAGAATTAGGTAACAAGCCTTCAGCTTTAATTCACCAGCAGTTCACTCACTATATTTCTGTTTGTATGTGTAAACAATGCCTTTGACGACTCCAATTGAAACTACTGCTATCAGCAATGCAGTTAATATAACCATGAGAAGGTTTTTCTCGGCAGCGTATTTAAACATGAAGTGGAATAAAAAAGCACTTAAAATTGCTCCAGCACCCACCAAGATTAATGTTGGGATTTCTAAAATTTTTTCGGTGTCCTTGCCCATCGCCCATTGTCTCCTTAAAATAATTACCAGCAAATTGCAAGATTTCTATAAATCCTAATCTTTGGCTTTTTATTTATAATAGTATGTATCAGCAATTGTTGAATCGGAGGTTTATTAAAATTTTCTAAGATTTAAAGTTTGTGAAAGGTTCGAAGTTTAAAAAAACGTTATAGATAGTTAGCTATATTTTCTAAAGGAACCACTATTTTTCAACTTATTGCAGGGATCAAAAGTAGGATTCATAAGTAAAGAAGGCATACTATGGTTTAAAAGAGACAAATTTCAATATATAATATGAATTGGGATAATTGTGTATATAAATTAGGAAGTTGTGACCTTAATTATAGTTCTTACATATATATTTATCCTCACTAAAATATGATTCTTTTCTGAGAATGATATTCAAAAGTGTGCTTGAAGCCCTAACAGTTAAAATTAACACTTCTAAAACTTGGAAAAGTGTGTTTATCGTCAAGTACACATGTTTTTCACTGATCACAAATGCAAGATTGAATGAAGGAACGTATTGCAAAAAGGACGGAAAAGGTAAATCTATCCTGTAATTTATTTCTTCCATCTTTCCCTTAGTTACATAGCGTCAGATGACTGTAATTTGAATATTTAATTTAAATCGACATATTTTTTGTTTGTATTTTAGTTGAGGATCTCAAATTAGCTATTAAAATTCATGATTCAATTTGACAATAAGGAATACATTCTCAACAAATAAAAGATTAATAACAAAGATTCTATTCCCAGCAGAATTGTATATCTTTAAAATAAAAAAAATAATACTTCAACTATTAAAAGACCTGCACTATATTTCTGAGGGGGGTAAATATTTCTAAACAAGATTGTTCATTCAACGCACTTCCCACATATGTACACAAGAATGCCATCTTTTTTCCAAATATGACAGTAGCTTAAAAATTAATCTAATTTTCACGAATACTAGCTGCAAATAGGTTAACAAATAATATATCTATGTACAATATGCAAAATGTCGGATTTAATGTATTTTGCGAAATATAATACCAGTTAAAAATTACATATTTAGAGAAATTCGAGGCAGAGATCTACGTAGTATTCTTTTGCGATCTTTTTTAGCCAATCAGGTACCATACAATTTTTGTCAATTATGATTTCATTCAGGTAGTATAGAGATTCCACTGTTCTACACTCGCTGAGCCTCTTTATGGCAGTCCTCCTCCCCCATGAAGATCTCTCATCATCAAGAGCTTCAAGGTAAAGCTGGTATTCTTTACTATTCTCCATCATATAATTGACATTACCAATCGAATATAACTTTTTGTGTTAGATATACAGGAATTGAGAGATCTTTTAATATTTTCTGAATCGTAAAAATTCATGATCATCTTACTATCCTAATTCTAAAATTTTAGTCGAACTAATAATGGCAACAAGATATATAGTTTTCTTTGTTCTTTTGATCGCATAGTCAGAATAATCTGCTGTATATTTCAGCATTTAAAGAAGTTATTTTCATTATATATATGTATGTGATGAAAATAAAATTTTTACATATATCTAAATAGATACTACTATTATTAGATCATATGGTTGAGAAGAGACGTTACCATTTTAATGTGGGTGAAGTGAAGTCTGAAATCATTGAATTAATTCTTAGACATAAAGGAGTGATCAAAGAGCCATTTATTAGAAGAAGTTTGCACGAAAAATATGATGGAATTGACTAAGGAACAGTTAACAGGCATCTGCATGATTTGCAAAAACTAGGCTGCCTAGATTTGATACCACCGAGTAAAAATATAACTCGTAAAAACAGATGGAACATAGCAACACTTAAACAATTAGAGAAAATTAGGCATTACTTTCCAGATATAGAACTAAACCGGTACGAAAAATCGTTGAATATAGTCAGCCGATACCACCTTCATTTCATAAATCCGGTTCGTGATATAATCTTCCGTGTGCAGTTATTATTATCTATTTCACTCTTCGACTTGTGCATAAAAAACGATACTGAAACATTTTACACTAAAGCATCTGAGATTTACAGATTCGGAAAAGGCTTTGAAGATGATCTGCTAATCCAAAGTTACATAGATGATATTTATGCTAAATTGACAAACACAATTTTCAAAAACACTAATTTCTTGCTAAGCGTCTGGAATAAGCATATCCACAATTCATTAAAAACTAATATTCAATCAGATCCATCAGAATATCTTCAAACTTTTTCACTATCTGGAAAACGATTTCAAAAAATGTTGAAAGATATAAAACCCCAAGCTGAAGACGTTAAGGAAGAAGTCATCGGTCGGAAACGTGTGCAACTATTGTTTTTGAGAATATCGCACGAAATATTTCGAACATCGTTTTAAGAAATAGCAGACGAAAAAAATTTAAAAAAAATATCACTAAAACTGGCTTTTGATATAAATGATGATATTTTCAATAAAATAGTAGAACAAGATCCCAAGGGATTATACCATAAAATGGTGAAAATAAATAATCACCAACTAAAAATCCAATATAATAGTCCCTTTATTTTTTTTGACCATTGCTTTGAAGATGACATATTAAATGATATTGTTTCTGACGAAGAAAAAGAATTTATGAAACGAAAAAAAGGTTCAGTACAAAAAGATAACGAAGGCATCATAAGCTATGATGAATGGTATATCAGGTCCAAACTTGATATTTCTGGTGATGTAGATAAGATGAGTGAATCTACAGCTTATGATGATTTATATGATGAATACTTAAAAAAATATATAATCCCATGCCTTGAAGCTTCCTAAGCTTTAGGAATTCTATGTATTTTTCCTGAAGACATATTATGCATAGATTTTACTATCCTGTGCCATCGAGTTAGCTGATTTGAAACTGACCAGCGAAATTATAATTAAATACAAGCAGCCAGCACAACTTAGTGATCTTTTTAACAATATAGATGAAATATCTATAGATGAATATCGAGCAATGGCAAAATTTAGTTCCTAGTTTAATTGCTACAATGACTGCCTGAAAATGGATAAATCATGTATAAAATGCGACTACTATACACCAAATAAAGCTCTGCCAACAACAGACTCCAGAGTCAATGAGTAGGATTACAAAACTGGTATTCTAATGCAGAGATTTTGCTATAAAACCTTTGTATCAGTGAAACCAAGAAATCCCGTTTTGTAATGAAAGAAAAAGATAAAAACAATCATTTTTATAGAACTTTCAATACATTACTATTTAATTTGAATCGATGGCAAAGGAATTTATTGAATTTTGCTATGCTTTTTAATACCTTTTTGGTATTTACTGAGCATGTGGTTATTGCTTCAGTAAAATTGAAATTAAAAGGCGTTAGACTGCATGGAAAAAAATAAAAATCGGGTTTATTTAGGCAGAGAGCTGTTGGTTTTATTTAATGCTTCTTTAAGCTCGCTGGCCAACTTGTTTTGATCACCCGTCGACCAGAAGTGAAGGAAGAACAACCGTGGCTCTTCACAAATCATATGATTATGGATGGTTGTCACATTGATATTATTATCCCTCAAAGTTTTTATTACAGGGTTAACTTCATCATCTGTCAATACGAAGTCCCCGGTAATTGCAACATTACCATTGCCAAGGGGCTGGAAATTTATTCCTGTAGCTACTCCCATCGATGAAGGAATTTCCATACCAGCATCCATTATTTTTTCGTTCCTCGGAATTCCAAACTGGTAGACACCACCACTGTATTTTCCTTTGGCTCCAATTGTTGCGTTGAGCATAGCCGTATCCAGGCTGTTATTCATTGGCTGAGCAAATATCAAGGCATTAACTGGTGTTTGTGTTAAAG
The DNA here is from genome assembly GCA_003157235.1 of Methanosarcina sp. Lineage (GTDB taxonomy): Archaea > Halobacteriota > Methanosarcinia > Methanosarcinales > Methanosarcinaceae > Methanosarcina. The sequence continues at coordinate 1,854 of PMJC01000407.1, read as the reverse complement.
CAAGGGCATCGTGAATTGCACTGGCCATGGCAATCGGGTCACCCTTACCGAAGATATGCATGTACATGACTCGCGGGGACTCGTCTAGGAGATGGTTATGAAGTCCTGTCTGGCTTTATGCCCCTTTGCTACAGCATCTGCATTACTGGGCTAACCTTATCCACTCTCAGCACCAGATCACCCATGAGCATCGATGTATTTCCCTCATTTTTAAAGGCTACCCATGACCCAAGTGCAAGCGTGGGAGCAACCGTAAAATTTCCAATCTTGACGTTCAGATCATTTCTAAGCATGCTGAACTTGAAAATATTACCTGGTATCAGTGTTCCAGATAGGCCCATAGACTACTCTACGTCTTTCCAGCTAGAATTAGAGCTAAATCCTACATGGGCTGGTTCAAGTTTGGCAGTCTGAGCAGCACTTACCAAAACAGTGGCTGTAAGTAACAAGATACCTACACTAGCTATGCAGAAATTTCTAAGTCTCAATACAATTACCTCATTACTATGTTAAATTGTGTCCGTGAGTTGTTGATTGCTTCTGAAAAATGAGTACGAACCTTGCTTATTTTAAATTAATGACATGAAAATTTGTTTCTAAACAAAAAATAATCCTGCATAAGATTTTTCGTAGTCAAAAAACAAAAAAATATAAATAATTATTTTTTAGTATTTGTGAAGTCGTCAGGATCTAATATTATTCTGTTTCTAGAGAAAAAAACCTTACTTTGAGCCTATGAGTGGCCTATTCCTGACTATATTTACGATTATAATGTTTATGCACCTATCATTATTAACTCATAATATGTAGAATACTAAGTTAGGTGATTTATGAGATGATTAATTTTCTTATTTTGCTTACACTTTCATCGAAAAGTTTTCATTTATGTTTTGATATTATTTTATTGTTAAAATCAATTTCTTTGTTTATCAATGAAGATCCCAAAAATATAATTGTTTTTATTCTTCCAGCCTAAGGTTTTTGTTTCTTATACAGCATCCGATCCCACACAGAAAGGCTATGACATCATTTTCGACAGAATCCGCGTCACAATCCCCAAAAACAGTTATCCTGTAAGATATAGCTAGCCTTTCGATCCATCTATTCCCTATGTAGTTTTCTACCAAATTAGATCCCCTGTAGATATCACTAATTTCGCAAGCTGCAAGATTTCTGTTTGTACTTATAGCTTCAAGGATTATTTTAGGGTCAGCACCATTGGGAATAAGGACTGAGATGTCCCTGGTCGAATGCTTCAGATTTTCTTTTCTCCATTGTCTTAGTTCGGATTCTGAAAG
>PMJC01000407.1:293-517 GCA_003157235.1 Methanosarcina sp. | reverse complement strand
CCGGAATAAAAGTGGGAAAAGCCACAAACTTTCCCGACGGAGTTTAGTATAGTCTCATATTCAGCTATTTTGGAATTGATCAACTTATCCGACTTGCTCAGGGCTTGAGCGGTATCCCCGTACTTTCGAGCAGCAGCCTTCATTTTTTTTGCGAATCCTTCTTCATCGTGAGCTCTTACCAGGTCAGAGATCTCTTCACACTCTTTGATGAAGGTCTTATGGAC
>PMJC01000407.1:0-249 GCA_003157235.1 Methanosarcina sp. | reverse complement strand
CGAGACAAGCATGTCATGTTCAGCAGCAGTGGTGATTTCGACATTTGCTCCGCTTTCTTCAAAAAGTTTCCTTATTAATGGGAACCATTTTTCCGAGCGTCCTTTAACAGGAACAAGGATCACAGTCTGTCCTCTAATAGTCTGAATAGTTGGACCGAACATTGGGTGAGTTCCCATAATTTCTACATCCTTAGGGACAAATTTCCTCATGGCTTCAACTGGCTTTACTTTAACAGAAGTAAAATCCAT
>PMJC01000473.1 GCA_003157235.1 Methanosarcina sp. | reverse complement strand
GATCTCCTTTTCTGCTTTGGATCTCTTATTTTTTGTTGAAATGTAAACAAATTCCTAAATCATTTTTAATTAATTTTGTAAAAAATAGGTTCGGAATAAAAGTTACTCCTGAACAAAATATTTTAATTTTGAACAACAATTTGATATTAATGATGTTTTTATAATTTCCAGATAATTTTCTAAATTTAGCATAGAGTTCTTTCTAAGAAGCAACATATGTTCATTTCATATCAAATTCAGGTCGTGTCCTTGGGTCATGGAACAAATCTGAATTTACCATTTTCCTAATTTATGAAATTTACTGTTTCAATCATTGTAATGAAGCCCGATAACCCTGATGATTCCCATGTTAAATATTTTTTGATGTTTTCGCCAACAGGCGGGGAGATGCTGATTACTATAGCAAATGACGTAATTAATGCTTTGAACAATCAAGTTCGATAAGTCGAGATTATTTAGAAGGAATATATAGTTCAATCGTTGGAAAGCTCAAATTAATGATATGAAAATTTTAAAAAAGAATATAGTCAAATATATTGAAGTTATGAAAATTCTATAAAATCGATCTGGACTAAGTCGGCTATATTGTGTGTCGCGATTATTAATGTAGGATAACCACATCTAACGCAGTGGATATCCTATATTAATAATCGTGAAAATGAAACCACATTTAGTATTAAGACTTGTAAACAGAAAAACAAATTGAGCTGGAAAAATAATTTGTTTAAAATCAAATGACTCTGCGTTTCTCTATACTCTTAAGCTTGTGAGTTAGGTTTTAATAGTGAAAAATATTATAATGGAAAATTGACGTTGAGAATATGCATATGTTTTGTGGCATAAATTATGCATTTTCATAAATTATGCATTTTACCAAATAGAGCGCATTAAAAAAGATTGGATGAAAATTTGAAAGAATAGTCTATACTGTCTCTCCTGATACAGTCACTTCGAATAGATACCACAAGTACTAGATTTAATTCGAAATAAGACCAACGTCTTCCAAGCTATTCTACTCTGCTTTTTAGTCCTACTGTAGCTGTGACTTTTCACTCTTATTGATCTGTTCGCGTTCTGTGATACCAGTGATACAATACATAATTATCTCCAAAGTTAGTTTAAATTAATTATATGAAAAATAGTTTCTAAATAAAAAATAATCTTGCATAGAAAAATAGTTTCTAAACAAAAAATAATCTCGCATAAAATTTTTTGCAATCAAAAAACAAATAAATATTAAGAATTATTGTTACTATTTGTGAAGTCATCAGAATCTAACATTATCTTTTCCTAGAGCATTAATCACTTTGGTGTCGTAACTTTTTTACTGGATAATTAATTTTAATTCACACAAAATAGCGAAGAACCAGATTATTGTCTATGTATCTGTAAACTTGATCACTTCGTACATTATAGGAAATTCCAATAAATGCAAAAAAAGTATTAGAAACACATAGGTAAAATCAATAAATTCACTTGATATCTATTTTGCTATGATTATAAGGTAGAGCAACCACATCTAAAGCAATGGGCATCTTACATTATAATCGTGAAAATTAGACAAAAGCTAGTATCATACTTGTAAACAGGAATTGATCAGTCTGTTAGCAGATAGAGTTAAAGAGTAAGGGGAAAATAAGCTTTAAAGTATTGGGTTGATTATCTTACTAACTGTATAACCAATATATTATTGTTGTTAACTTCCTGCTGATAGATGGATTCTCTAGATGTAATTTTAAAAAATTGGTCACCTAATTCCTAGGCCAATAATTACATTCCTTAAGGTCATCAATATTGTCCTATTTCTTTTTTGAGTCTTCCGCAGTACTTATTATTTTGTCTTTCCTTGAAATTAATGGAAAGTCAATAATTTTACTGACAAATATCGTGTTTCTTATTTTTATATTGATGCATAGTTTTTAAAGTAAAATATGTGTAACTTCTAAAAATGAACTATCGTTACTATTTTTACACTATTATCTCCACTCACAAGCTTAAGAATATAGGGAAATCATACTCATTTGACTCTAAATAAATTTAGTTTAGATGTGACTAAATTGTATCTGCATAGTTGATTTCTGACTATTCATATCAAAATTTTTAACTGAGAATTTTTATATCAAGCAACAGTCTCTGATGTTAGATTATAGTCTACTGTATCATCTTTACTCTGCATCTACAGTTTATCTAATCCGAATTACCTGGAATCATTACATTAAATGAAACAGTCGCTGATGCAATGTTATGGTCTACAGTATCAGTTGGCATGAATTAAACATTCAACACTTGTGAACCTACACCCAATANNGATAAAAAATATATAAATAATAGGCAAAATACCTACGGTATTCAATATGAGTATAGCAATAAACCAGTAATTCTGGCTTTCCCGAGCCGCTTTTCAGAGTGCAATACCTTTCTAGACAAGTTCCCATAGTAACAGAATAGCGAGTAATAATAAAAAAGGGGTATCCATCTTTAAATTAACTCATATATTTTTGTAATAATAATGCATAATTAGTATCTTCCTAACTCTTGTTCTAATGAAACTTAGATTCTAATTGAACATGTATCCACATTCTTTTGAGCCATTAGTTTAATTGCCATCATAAATTTTAATCCGTTTTCGAATTAAATTCACGTCGGCATATTGATAAAGTCAGGACTTACGCATTTAAGCTCCAAAATCAAGCACCTTTCAACACACCCCGTTGATTTCGGAGGGGTGCATCAACGCAGTTTCGATCAGAGAATCTGACTTCGGTGGCTATAAAAAAATTTTATTTCTTATGTAATCCTACTCAAATTGTACAAAAAAATCACTACTGATATTCAAGTACACTAAGAGTAAGTTCTTAATTTCATAGGATTTATACTTAGTAAAACACAAAATCAAATTCAATGGACGTTGTTATTTAATCTGAGATTTCAGACAATTTAAGGTATACAATTTATTGCTTTTTCAGTTCAACCGTATTAGTCCTATATTTTTTGGCTTATCAATGATATGGGTATCTGTCATCACCATTTCTGTGGCGATCCCTGTAATCTCCATCTCTGTGATGATCTCTGTCATCTCNNTTGGTAGTTCCAGGAGCTGCATTTATTACTGCAGCTGTCATTGAAATTACAAAAAAGATTACTATTAAAATACTCAGTATCTTTTTTGTCTTATCAAATGCTTGTTTTCCCATTTATTATACACCTTTTTTGCTCAATTTTTATGTGCTGATGATGTACATGCTTACTGATGTGTTATTTTTGCCATCGTGATTATTTTAAATTACTGATATGGAAAATTGTTTCTGAAAAAAAGTTATTCCTACATAAAATTATTTTAAGTCAAAAAATAATTAAATATTCAGGATGGTTTTTATTTTGGGGTCTTCAAAATTTAGTACTAAGTTAGTCCATGCAAAGCAATGTCGATTAATCTTAAATCAAATTCTAGTTTTTAAAAGTCTGATAGTAGCCATTACCAACACTATATGATTTAAATAAAAATTTTTAAATTTAGGATTGTGTCCTTAGCTCTTTGAACAAATCTAAAAATAAATTTTTGTCCAATTATAATGTTAACACGTATGTAATTGTTTTTTTTGTTTTTATCCGAGGTTCCGGAACAGCTTTCCTGATTATGCAGCTTGCGGAGCTGCTTATAGAGTTAGGCTTCAAAAATGTCAACGTGAATCACTCCGATAATGTGGACGTATCTGCAGACTTGCATGGGAAAACTTACAGATTTAAGTATGAGCACACAGATAGCCACAACAAACCGGAAATAATCAGCAAAAAGGAGCGTGGGCTCCTAAATAGAAATCACATTCTTTTTATTGGATCTGCAGCACTTATTATTTTGTCCNNAGAAATAGGACAATATTGATGACCTTAAGAAATATCTTTATTGCCCTGGAAATTAGGTGACCAACCCCTTTGATTTATACATAAAGACTATATCTATCGACATGAAGTTAACAATAATAAAATATTGTTTATGTAGTTAGTGATATAATCAACACGATACTTTAAACTTATTTTTCCATAAAGTTTAACTCGTTCTGCCAACAGATTGAAAAATTCCTTTTTTTCATTGGGAAGAAAAAGATACAGAATCAACCACACTTCATAGAACTTTTGGTACACTGCTAAAACTATATAAATATTTTTTCCATTATTTTTCTGTTTATGATCGTGGTCTAAGCTAATTAGTTCCAAGTGTTCCATAAGCTCCATCTGTTCTAGGAGTCCCCATAGCTCCATGAGTAACAGATCTTCAATGTTTTCATATTTTGGATGGAACTTCGGAAATTCAGAGCTTTTAGCACAAAAACTATGCATTTATGGAAACTTGATCTATTAATATTGATATGGTTATAATAAAATTCAATCCGGTTTTTCAAAAAGGGCAGGGGAAAGATTCACATTTTTTATAATTCATGGGATCAGGACCACGGAAGTTAATACTACTTAGTTTAAGTTAGTGCTATTTAGAATACATGCAATAAATATATAATGGATTAAATCTAATCATAATTTGTAGGTATAACCCGTACCTTGCAGTAGACTTTCCAGCAGGCTGTAGGCATCTTTTCACCTGCAGCTAACAAGATCAACTTTTTTACACATAAGATCAGCCGTATCACATTAACTAATAAATAGAAAATAGTTAGTCTCAAGCAAGACCATTATTATGTTAAAAAGCCAAAAAGTTGCTATATAATTTAATGATGTAAAAA
>PMJC01000421.1 GCA_003157235.1 Methanosarcina sp. | reverse complement strand
ATGCCAGGTCCCGTAGCATTACCAGGTTCAGTACCATTACCAGGCTCTGTAGCATTACCAGGCTCAGTACCATTACCAGGCCCTGTACCAATGCCAGGCCCGGTAGCATTGCCAAGTCCTGTAGTATTACCAGGCCCTTGTATATGAGTGTTTCACCTCATGAGTGGGGATGGAAATGTTAATGCTATAATGACAAGAACTGTAAAAGATAATAATTGTAGATAAGGTATAGATGAGGGCCTGAATGCTTCTGTAATACTATGTAAGACTACACAAAAAAGTCACAAGCGACTTTCATAAAACTAGGAGTAAGACCCTTAACTTAATTAAAATAAAATTTGTGGCAGTGCTCTAAGTATAAAATAATTAATCCAAAATGATTATGTAAGTATGTTTTTACTCAAGAATGCTGTCAAAAAACGTTTGAATGAATTCCGGAGAGTAGTGGAAAACTCTTAGTGTATGGATAAGTTTATTAAGATTGTTGTGAATTGTTGAAATATTTGATTTTGTTATTATTTTGAAACTTTTTTAGATTTATTTGCAAAGTTGATTCTTTTTGTTATCACTTCTTCAAAATTTGATTTTAGATCATGTTCCTATATACGCAAGATACCCCATCCTTTTTTAGTGTAATATTCATTGACTTTATTGTCTCGATTCATATTTCTTTCAATTTTCTTGCTCCAATAATAGGTATTTGTTTCTGGAATTTCGTCATTTAAAGGGCTAACGTGCCAAAAACATGAATCGATAAATATTACAATTTTATATTTTTTAATTGTAATATCGGGAGTACCCTAAAAATCCGGAACATTTTTCCTAAATATTAGGCCTCTTTTCATCAATTAATTGGTAACAATGCTCTAGTTTTGTTTTGTTGGACTTCACTAAACCATTACTTTACTTCGCGTCTCTTTAGAAAATACGTCTGTCATAAAGTTTACTAAATTATTTACTGTTTCTCAGTTTGAATATCTAATTTACACTTCTAATTTGGGCAAATTCAACTCGTTCGTTTACATTTATGATGGGAAGTATTTCTGTATAGTTGACTATAATAGGAATCTATGATTCATGATTTTCGACAAACCTAGTGGTGAGCTGAAGCATTTTCTATTATTTATATTGAAATGGTTTCACTCAATTTGATGTCATTTAGTCCAATGGATTCCTTATTTGACTGTTCATTTTGCTTGTGTGAATTTAAGTACTAAGAATCGATCTTGCTTTTATCCCATAATAACTATTTCATTCAAGAAAGTTAATCAGCATCTGAATATTCGGGTACTTTATATTTAAACATAAAAAAACAAATATTATACTTCATTATTATTATTCATTAAAGCCTTCACTGTATTATACTAGTATTCATACTTGCACATCTAATTAAGAAATCATCTTCCTCACATGGTGGTCTTTTGTCCTTGAAAATTAACCCCAATAACTTTATCTGGTCTATTGTAAATCTTTTGCGAAAGGCGGAAATCGAGCTTCCTGAAGATGTCAAAAGTGCACTCATAAGAGCTGAAACCATAGAAGAAAACCAGGTTGCAAAATCCCAGCTTCAAGCAATCCTAAAAAACATTGAGCTTGCAAAAAATCATGGGATTCCCATGTGCCAAGACACGGGCATCATGATCTTTTTTGTGGAATTGGGGACAAAATTTCATCCTGGCTTTGATCTGGAGGTTGCGATTAGAGAAGCAGTCATCCTTGCAACAGCTGAGATTCCTCTGCGTCCCAATGCAGTAAATCCACTGACACGTCAAAACAGCGGAGATAATACAGGAATCGGAATCCCGGATATTAACTGGAAACTTGTTCCTGGAAATCAGTTAAAAATTACCGCAGCCCCGAAAGGGGCAGGTTCGGAAAATATGAGTGCTTTACATATGTTTAACCCTAAGGAAATCGAAAATATCCCAAATTTCGTGCTTGAAACCGTGGTAAATGCAGGTGGAATGCCCTGTCCACCCCTTACGATAGGTGTGGGGATAGGAGGTTCTTTTGATGCAGCAGCCAGGCTTGCAAAAGAAGCTCTTCTCGAGCCACTAGATACCCCAATGAACAGTTTGGAGATAAAAATACTTGAAGCTGTAAATGCTCTCGGGATTGGCTGTATGGGCCTTGGAGGCAGCACAACAGCCCTTGCAGTGCACGTGAAAACTGCATACTGCCATACGGCTTCTCTTCCAGTTGCAATTAACATTCAGTGCTGGGCCAATAGGCATGCTTCAGTCGTTTTCGGAGGAGAGGAATAATGGAATATCACCTGCATACCCCACTGAAAAAAAGGGATATCAAAAAACTCAATTCAGGAGATATAGTCTATATCTCCGGAGAGGTGCTGACGGCACGGGATGAAGCACACTCCCGAATTCTAGAAATGGACGAAAAAGGGGAAAAACTTCCTTTTTCCCTTAAAGGAGCGGCTATTTACCACTGTGGTCCACTTATGCAACAGACCGAAAACGGATGGAAAGTAATATCTGCAGGNNCCTACTACAAGCGACAGAATGTCTAAAACGACTCATTCTCTTCTGAAAGCACATGACGTTCTGGTGATCATAGGAAAAGGCGGGATGAAGGGTATTGCCTCAGAACTTAAAGACAGATGTGTTTACCTGGCCTACACAGGTGGATGTGCAGCTCTTGCCTCAAAGTTGATTCAAGAAGTAAAAACCGTTCACTGGTTAGATCTTGGAATGCCTGAAGCAGTCTGGGTGCTCAGAGTCGAGGATTTTGGGCCTCTTATAGTAGGAATTGATTAAAATGGCAACGATATTTTTGGGGAAGTTAGAGTAAGAGCTGGAAA